>CAYUJE010000001.1:0-75382 GCA_964444865.1 uncultured Pirellulaceae bacterium
CTTACAAAGCGCGCGAAGGGAATCGAACCCTCGTATCCTGCTTGAAAGGCAGGCGCTCTACCATTGAGCTACACCCGCGAAACCAAACCCCTCGCTGCAAAATGGGGAATGAAGAATTCGAACCTTCGAAGGCGCGAGGCCAACAGATTTACAGTCTGTCCCCTTTGACCGCTTGGGTAATTCCCCGTTCGTTTTGTCGCCGATCCAATCTCCCACCGCCGACCGCTGCAAAGCGACCGGCCAACGAGCCGAGAATCAACCAGGAAGCCTGCATCAACAGACAGCCAGAGCCAACGAAGCCAAAAAAGGAAGAGCCAGCGAAGGGACTTGAACCCATAACCTGCTGATTACAAATCAGCTGCTCTACCAATTGAGCTACGCTGGCATCAGAGCCTGCATTCTCTTTTGCGCCGCGTGGAAAACCAGTAAATATAATGATGATCTGGTTTTTCGCAAGGCGACTGACCAAAAAAGAGATGTGCTTTTAGAAGAGACCGCCGTATTGGGACACAGGTTCAGGGAGCCAATCGCTTCTTTCCCCTTAGAACGCGTAAAAGGCTGCATGCCGAGTGCCAAATGCCATGGGCAGGAAAGCCAAGTGGCTCTCTTTACTTTTGGCATTTGACCTTGGGGATACAGCCTTTAGACGTTTTGCTGGATAACCCGCCGAAGCCGACCTCAATCAACCGTTACTCCGGAACCTCAATTTGTTCTTCCGCGGCGGCCTGGCGGAGCTTGTTCATGGCGCGGGACTCGATTTGGCGGACTCGCTCCTTGGTGACCCCCATTTCGCTGCCGACCTCCTTCAAAGTCAGCGGTTCCACGGTGTGATCCAGACCGAAACGGCTGATGATGATCTGCTGCTCACGTTCGTCGAGACTGGCCAGGATCTTCTCCACCTGACGTTCGCGGAGAGCCTGGGCCGCTTCCTGACCGATTTGGTCGGTCCGCTGGTCTTCGTGAGCGGTGAACAACTCCTCGGGGGTCGCGCGGAAGCGATCCCGCTGCTTGAATTCATCGGGAATCGTGCGGGCAAAGTTCTTCATGATCGCCCAACTGGCGTACGTGCTGAACTTGTTGCCGCGAGCGAAGTCGAACTTCTCTGCCGCCCGAATCAGCGACATGTTGCCATCGCTCACCAAGCCGAAGAAATCCTCGGACCCATTGATGTGCCGCTTGGCGATGGAAACTACCAGCCGCAAGTTGGCTTGCACAATCTGGTTCTTAACCTTGACCGCTTCCTCATAAAGGCGTTCGATCTCGTTCATGTCCGAAGTGCGAGCGCGATTGGGATCGATCCCGGAGCGGATCTTGCCGGCTTTGTACTTGAGGTAATTGAACTTGCGGAACAAGTGGTATTCCTGCTCACGCGTCAGCAAGGGCACTTCATAGAGCGAGGCGAGGTACGGTGGCAGACCGGCCGGACCACGGGTTTTCTTGGTCGGAGTCGCCACTTCGGGCATCGGAGAGAGAATCTGCTTCTCCAAGCTCGGCTTGCGGAAGTTGTCGTTGGGGATGAAATCGAGCGGCAGCTCCATAATCTGCTTGGCCCGCATTTCGTTGACGACACGGTAAACCGTGGTGCGGGTGCGGCAGTGGCGCTTGGCGAGGTTTTCGACCGATTCGCCGCGGCGATACTGCTGATAAATGCGCCGCTTGGCATCGTCGCTGAGAACCCCTGTCATATCGGGGAAAATCGCCAGGGTGGGGTTTTCCTTGTCGAACTGCCGTAGGGTGTAACGAACGGTCTCCACGCTGCGGTTCAAGTGACGCGCTACGCGGCGGGAAATCTCGCTGGGGCAGCCGCCGGCCTGAGCAAGGCGTCGCGCCCGCTCCACCATGTCTCCGCGCTCTTCGTCCGTGAGTTGGCTGAAACGCTCGCCGCGCTGCACCCGCTGCTTGTTTTGATTCACGAAGCGGTTGACGCTGCTGTGCAAAAAGCCGACTCTCTTACGTTTGCCGTCGAAAATGAAGCGTCGGCTGACGAGCCCTTGTTCCCGCCAGCGGGAAATGGTTTTGGTGGAGACCTTGAACAGCTTGCTGAGCTCTTCGACCGTGTGGACCTGCTCGCCCGCCTCTTCAGCGCGGACGTCCGCCGATTCGGAGACATCTTCGACAAACAAGCGAAGGTCGTGCTGAGCCTCTTCGCCGCTCATCGTCAACTTGGGGGAAGCTTCGGGGCGATAGTCGGTGATCCGGTAGCAGAGATATTCGTAGGTGTAATTACGCTCGGGCTCCAGTTCGGCCAGAAGATTCTCAGCCCGATTGACTTGCTCCAGTTTCTTGTCACGAGGGGCAAAGCGGACTTGCTGGTCGCGCAGCTGCCTAAGTGTCGAATTCAAATATGCCGTATTCATGATTTTGCTCTTCTCTTTCAATGCGTCTGCCCGGTGTTCCCTGCGACTCCCATCGCCCGGTTCGACGACCTCCATGGGGAAGGCATTCTTCGTCAAATGCTCGCTGTTCCTCCATCACTGGTGCTTAAATCTATTCGCTCCCTTGATTACGTTTATTGCCGCTTGGATGTTCGTAAATGCCTTTTGGTAACATGTGTGTAACCGTTGGCAGGATTTGAACTTAACACTTCTTTCAATGCATGTTTTGTGCCGGAATGGTCGGAATGGAAAGTTGCAATCTCCGATGTGGGCCTCAGTAAGGACTTAGGGCGACTTGAGCAGGTTCGCGCCACACGCTTGGGCGAGTCAATGCTGCCTGGCGAAAAGTCCCTGTTTTCAATTCCGCCGATTTATACTCAAAACCGCAAGTAATTGCTAGCACTTTACTTGCGACATCGGCGCTGCTACGCCTTCGGCTGCGGTTTACCCGTCAATTCAGCGCCCGAAATCTCTGCCAACAGCCCATGAATCGCCTTCCTATTCTAAATGGGAAGTTTGGGGCACTTTGTTTCGGGAAGTTGGACTCGGAAAGCGCAGTTGGTCGATTTTACAAGGAAGTATCAGAATGAGACGGATTTGGAGCCTGTTTGTCCGGGGATTAAGAAGGCTCGGTTGATTCTGGCATCACTTCTGCGCGGTAGGGGGCTGCTATGTTGTTCGCTTTTAGGACGGAATGCTTGGCTACTAATCTCAAATGCCAGCCAATTAGTGATCGGTTACTCCCTCTCGGGCGATTTGGGTTAGCGGTGGCTGCCACGCTGCTGTTCGCCGCGGTCGCCTCTGCGGCAGAGACCTACGACCTCACATCCGCTATCAAGCCGGGTCAGTCACAGGCAGTTCGCACTGCGGTGGAAGTGAAGGGAGATCTCAAGCTCAATTCCGATGGCAAAGAAGTCACCACGGTTCCCATGCTCGTACAGGCTGATTTGCAATACACCGAGAGGTTCCTGGCCATCAAAGCAGACGGATCTCTGCGGGCCGCTCGCCGGTACGAGAAGGCAGAAGTGGCCATTCAGATCAAGAACTCGGAACTCAAGCAGCATCTCCGTGAGGAGCGCCGATTGATTGTGGTTCAGCACAAAGGAGAAGAATCCTGCCTTTTCTCCCCCGTCGGCCCCCTGAGCCGCGACGAGTTGGAACTAATCGATTCCGCTGGTTCGAGCACGGTTCTCGCTACGATTCTCCCAGGCAAGAAGGTGGTCATTGACGAAACCTGGAAATTGGATCATCGGACCGTTGCCCGGCTCCTCGGTCTGGAAGCAGTGAGCGAGCAAGATATCGTTGCGAAACTGACCAAGGTGGAGGAATCCGTGGCCGTTTTCTCGCTGGATGGCAAAGTGACGGGGGCAGTCGGCGGCATCTCCTCGGAAATCGACCTGCATGCCAAAGCCAATTTTGACCTTAAGAAACAGGCGGTTACCTGGCTGGCCATGCAATATCAGGAAAAGCGAGCCATAGGCCACGCCCAACCTGGCTATGACGCCACCATCCGCGTCAGGACCATCGCCGAGCCGACCGGACTGATACCCGAATTGGCCAACGATGCCCTTTCGAAACTACCGCTAGAAGCCAAGCCGGAAAACACGCTCCTTGAATTCCAGGCGGAACAGGCAGGCGTCAATCTGGCCCACGACCGCCGCTGGCGCGTGATGGTCGACCGAATGGATTCGGCCATTCTCCGCTTTATCGACCGAGGAGATTTGATCGCCCAATGCAACATCAACCGTCTGCCGCCGCTTCCCAAAGATAAGCCGTTGACGCTGACGGCATTTCAAAAGAGCGTGGAAACGACCTTGGCCAAAAATGGCGGCCAAGTGTCAGAAGCAGCCCAGGAAACGACCAAGGACGACGGGAAACTCCTCCGGGTCACCGTCGCCGGCACAGCTTCGGAAATTCCGATCCAATGGTTTTACTACCACCTCACCGATTCCCAAAACCGCCGCGCGTCGGTCGTCATCACGCTCGAATCGAAACTTATGGAGCGTTATCCCGCTCTCGACCGGGAACTTATCTCGGGACTCTTGCTACTCGACACTCCTTCGACCAAGGACGAAGGGAAGGAGCCAATACCTGCAAAGAGTGAAGCGAATCTTTCGAGTGCGTCCAAAGGGCAAAAGAGTGCCTTAAAGAAGAAGTAGTCTCCGCCTCACCGGGGAATGTGGCCGGAATTGACGCCTTTAGCGGTTATGCGGGGTGAACCACCCTGCGAATTGCGCATGCTAGATTTGCGGTGCCAATTGTCGTTGCGGGCACCGCAATTCTACGTAGGGACGTCGCATGTTCAGCTATCTCAAGGTTCCGCCAACCACATTTGTCCTCCATTACTCCGGCGGCAAAGTGAAGCGACAGGGGGCGGGATTATCGTTCTTCTACTTCGCGCCTTCGGCGGAAATTGTGCTGGTCCCGCTGACAAGCACCGATGTTCCCTTCGTCTTCAATGAAGTGACGGCTGATTTTCAGGATGCCACGATACAAGGGGAATTGACGTACCGAATTACCGACGCCAATCGGGTTGCGGAAGTGCTCGATTATAGTGTTGATGCGAGACGGAAGTATCGCAGCGATGACCCTACGAAAATCGGCGACCGCCTGGTGAACAGCGCTCAGATTCTGGCTCGCAGTTTCACCCAGAAGCGCTCACTGGCCGAAGTGCTCGTGAGCAGCGATCTGCTGGTTGCCGAAACCCTGGCGGGCCTGCAGAAATCACCGACGGTGCAGATGCTGGGATTGGAAGTGCTCGGCCTATCCATCCTTTCGATCAAGCCAACCCCCGAAATGTCCAAAGCCCTGCAGGCGGACGCCCGCGAAGATTTGCTTCGCAAGGCAGATGAGGCGATCTACTCCCGCCGCAACGCGGCTGTCGAACAGGAACGGAAAATCAAGGAAAACGAATTGAACACCGAGATTGCCGTCCAGCTGAAGCAGCGGCAAGTCCGCGAGACTCAGATGGCAGCAGAGATAGCCGTCGAAGAGCAGCGGGCAACGCTGGTTGATCACAAAGTGGAGAATGAGCGAAAGGAAGCGGAAGCTCGCTCCCATGCTCTCAAAGCGATGCTGGATCCCCTCAAGGGGGTTGATTGGAAGACGCTTATGGCGGCTGGAGGAGGGGGAGATGCGAAATTGAATGTCGCGCTCGCCTTCCGTGAACTGGCCGAGAACGCGACCAAGATCGGAGAGCTGAATGTATCACCCGAACTACTCCACTCGCTGATGAAGAAGGCCTAGCGCCAAAACGGCGATCAATCCCATGGGCTTCCTCCCCAGCATTGCGATTGTTACCCATCCCACGCGGCTGGAAGGACTGCGTCGCCGCTGGGGGACGTTGGGACAGGCGAAGTTCCGCCTGAAAATGGCCCATGAGCAGGAAGAAGTCCTCCGTGAAGGAGGGACAGCGACCAAAGCAGCTTTACTGCGGAACAAGCGGCAGAAAACGCCCGCTCATCAAGCCCAGCAAGCGGACTTTACCGAGTATCAGCAGGAAGACGACGTCTATCGCCGCGTGGTGGACCAGTTGGAAAACGACTTGCAATTCGGCCTGCCGGTAAAGAGAGTCGACCGATCCTTCGTGCCGAACTTCGATTTTCAGACGTGTCAGGTCGTGGTGGTTGTTGGCCAGGACGGTCTGGTCGCGAACACCGCCAAATATGTTGGCGATATTCCGATTGTTGCCGTCAATCCCGATCCCCAGCGGATTGACGGTGTGTTGCTGCCATTCCAGGTGGGTGAGGCAGAGAAAGCGGTTCGCCGTGTGCTGGAAGGCAAGCATCGGAAACGGCCTGTGACCCTCGCCGAAGTCAATTTGAATGACGGGCAAAAATTGCTTGCCTTCAACGACTTCTTCATCGGTGCGGGGAGCCACGTTTCGGCCCGCTACCAGATTGAAGTCTCGGGCCGCAGCGAGCCGCAGTCCTCAAGCGGAATCTTGGTTTCAACCGGTGCCGGTTCCACCGGTTGGTTGTCATCCGTTTTCAATATGGCGGGCGGAGTTGCTCAATTTTTGGGAGCCGCGGTGGAAGCACGGCCGACAATTGCGTGGGAAGACCGCAAACTGGTTTGGGCCGTTCGCGAGCCTTTTGTCAGTAAGCGTTCCGGGGCCAGGCTGGTCGCCGGTTGGCTGGAAGAACAGCAGGAACTGATCATCGAGTCGCTCATGCCCGATCATGGCGTCATTTTCTCCGACGGCATCGAACAGGATTATTTGCCGTTCAACAGCGGCGCCATTGCACGCGTCGCGGTCAGTCGTCAACGGGCAAACCTGGTCGTGCAGTAATCACCGTTAGGGCTGACTGGTGTTCTGGCTGGTTCCCATCCGCTTGAGGATCTCGGAAACCTCGGGATGATTCATCAGTTGCAAGGCGGTGTTCATATCGGGTTTGCCGTTCGACTGCCGGATCAACTCCTGAACCTGCGGATCACTAGACAATTTGTTCAAAGACTCTCGCATTTGCGGGTCCTGCATCATTTGTTGGGCCACTTGCGAATTGGGATCGAAGCTGCCGCCGCTCCTCTCACCATTGGCCACGGCTTCGGCTTGATCAATGAGTTTTCGAAGTTGCGGCACATCACGGAACGGATTCCACCGGTTTAGCAATGGCTGCACGGCGCTCGACTTGGTCGCTTCCGCCAACTCAATGATCTTGGGCCAACTCGCCTCGACGCCGGGAACTGCCGCCTTTGCACCACGAGCCTGAAAGTGCTTGAGTGTCGGCTCAAGTGCCGTGGCTCCCCACAAAACGAATGCCACCGCGAACGCCGATTGTCCACAGCCGATGAACATTCCCACGCGACGGTCAAACCACTTCAAACTTTTCACTCTTCCCATCACTACGGCACCAAGTATCTGCACCACCAGGCCGACGAAGGCTCCCGCCGCCACGCCGCTAAGAATCAATCCCATCAGCGGCGTGAGGGGGCGGTCCTGGCCTAACACTCTTGTGACCAGCGGCAGCAGATACGGCAACAAATGCGGCGCCGCCGGCGCCGCCAGTTGGTATCCACTGCCGACAGCCGCCACCATGCTCACAAACTTCCAGGCTCCTCCCATGAAGCCGGTCAGCGCTCCAATTCCGATCATGGCGAAGGCGACCGAAGCGACGAGATCATTGCGCAGAAAAAACAAACCACTCGCGCCCATGGCCGTGGCAACCACTGCCATCAGAACCATCGGCGTGCCAGGGGGATTGGGATCTTCCTCTCGGGGTGGCAACATGGCTGTTTTTTTTATGGCTTGAAGCGTGCGGAATCGCGGAACGCCATCGAAAACATAGCACACGCGCGATCGGAAAATTCGCTACAACCCCCAGCGCCAAAGCGGTCGCGCCGGTTGTCCGGATTTAGCTGGACAGCTTCGCGGCCGTATGATGTAATCGTAATGGGGAAAATATTCGGCCTCGCGCCGGCCTTCCCTCCAATAAGCGGCTTGCCCGCTTGTTCCCGCCCAACCATTCCCCGCCTTTTCCCACGCACGACCCATGCGATTACTCCCCTTTGTCTCCCCGCGATTTACCGCTCCTCTCGCGGTTTTGGTCGTTCTTTCCGCGACAGCTGCTCCGAGTTTGGCGGACGAAAAGAAAATCGACTTCAGCCGCGATATCCGGCCGATTTTGTCCAACAACTGCTTCAAATGCCACGGCTTTGACGAAAAGCAGCGGCAGGCCGGCTTGCGGATGGATGTGAAGGAAGGCTTTGGTGCCAAACTCGATTCGGGTGCCGTCGCCGTTGTGCCGGGGAAGCCGGACGAGAGCGAGTTGGTGAAACGAATTCTGCATGCAGATCCCTCCCAAAAAATGCCCCCCGCCGCCAGCGGCAAAAAACTCTCGCCCGAACAACTCGAATTGCTGAAGAAGTGGGTGGAGCAGGGTGGCGAATACCAAACGCATTGGTCGTTCATTCCGCCCGTCCACGCGATGCCGCCCGAAGTGGCTCAGAAAGAAGGGATTAAGAACGCGATCGATAACTTTGTCCGGGCTCGTCTCCAGCAAGAGGGGCTGAAAGCATCTCCTCCGGCCGACAAAGTCACGCTCATTCGCCGCGTCACCTTCGATCTCACCGGCTTGCCGCCGACGCCCGCGGAAGTGGATGAATTTCTGGCCGATAATTCCCCGGAAGCCTACGAAAAAGTCGTCGACCGACTGCTCAGGTCGCCGCGCTATGGCGAGCACATGGGGCGGTACTGGCTTGATGCGGTTCGTTACGGCGATACGCACGGACTGCACTTTGACAACGAGCGGACCCTGTGGCCCTACCGCGACTGGGTCATTAAGGCCTTTAACGACAACAAGCCGTTCGACCAGTTCACGGTCGAGCAAGTCGCCGGCGATCTCATGCCGGATGCCACGCTGGAACAGAAAATCGCCAGCGGCTTCAATCGCTGCAACGTTAGCACGAGCGAGGGGGGCTCCATCAATGAGGAAGTGCTGGTGCGGTATGCCGTGGACCGGACCGAGACGCTTTCGACCATCTTCCTCGGTCTCACAATGGGCTGCTCCGTCTGTCACGACCACAAATTCGACCCGTTGACGCAGAAGGAGTTCTACTCGCTCTACGCCTTCTACAACTCCGCCGCCGATGCCGCGATGGATGGCAACGCTCTTTCGCCGCCGCCGATTATGAAACTGAAGTCGCCGGAACACGAAGCCCAGTTTAAGGTGTTCGACGGCGAAATCGCCAAGGTCAACGAACAGATCGCCGCCGAACTGGCCAAGATTGTTTATGTCGACCCGAATCCCTACGCCCCTCCGACTTCACCCGAGCCGCAGGAATACGTCTGGATTGATGACGACGCCCCCGCCGGTGCGAATCTGCAAGGGGACACGCCTTGGGAGTTCATCACCAAGGAACAAGGGCCCGTCTTCAGCGGCGCGAAAGCGACCAAACGCAAAGCAGCCGCCACGAGTCAGCATTTTTTCACCGCGGCCACAAAAACGCTCAAAGTCGGTGCCGGCGACAAGCTGTTTGCCTATGTCTATTTGGATCCCGCTGACTTGCCGAAAACGGTGATGCTGCAATGGAACGACGGAGCGTGGGAACACCGGGCCTTCTGGGGCGAGGACGCCATTGCCTTCGGCACCGGCGATACCGTCGGTCATCGCAAAATGGGTCCGCTCCCCAAAGCGGGCGAATGGGTTCGACTGGAGGTCGAAGCGGCTCACGTCGGGCTGAATCCCGGCGCAACGCTCAACGGCCTGGCATTCTCGCAGTCCGGCGGAACGGTGTATTGGGACAAGGCGGGAATCGTCAGCAAGACACCGCAAGATGGCCAGTCGTTCGAATCGCAAGCTGCCTGGGAATCCTTCGAGAAGGTTCTGGAAAAATCGACCGTGCCGCAAAACGTGCGTGACACCATCAAGATCGAAGTCGCCAAGCGGGACGACAATCAGAAGAAGGTCATTCGCGACTACTTCTTGCAAAGCGTTTATCCCAAAACGAAGCCGACGTTCGATGCACTGCAAAAGCAGATTGCCGATATCAACAAGAAGAAAACTGACCTGGAAAATTCCATCCCCACGTCGCTCGTCATGGCCGACATGCCAACGCCACGGGAGACTTTCCTGCTCATTCGCGGAGCGTATGATAAGAAGGGAGACAAAGTGACGGCTGGCGTTCCCGCCATTCTGCCGCCGCTCCCGAAGGATGCGCCGCTGAATCGGTTGGGGCTGGCGAAGTGGCTGACCGATCCGGGACATCCGCTGATGGCCCGCGTCACCGTCAATCGTTTCTGGCAGCAGTACTTTGGCCAGGGAATCGTGAAAACGGCTGAGGACTTTGGCTCGCAGGGAAGCTGGCCGACACATCCCGAGCTGCTCGACTGGCTGGCGACCGAGTTCATTCAGAGCAACTGGAACGTCAAGCACATCCAGAAGCTCATCGTGATGAGCGGCACCTATCAGCAGTCGTCGCATGTGCCCACCGAAATGGCCCAGAGCGACCCAACCAATGAATTGCTGGCCCGCGGCCCGCGGTTCCGGCTCGATGGTGAAGTACTGCGGGATTCCGCTCTCTTTTCTAGCGGGCTGCTGGTCGAAAAGCTGGGTGGCCGCGGTGTGCGGCCCTATCAGCCGGAAGGCATCTGGGAGGCAGTCAGCTTCCTCGGCAGCAACACGCAGAACTTCAAGCAGGACTCCGGCGAGAGCATTTATCGTCGCAGTCTGTACACCTTCTGGAAGCGAACGGCTCCGCCGCCGTCCCTCACCACCTTCGACGCCCCCAGCCGCGAAGCCTGCGTCGTCCGCCGGGGCCGCACCAACACGCCACTGCAAGCGCTACTGCTGATGAACGACAAGCAGTACGTCGAAGCCGCCCGCAAGCTGGCCGAGCGGATGATGACCGACGGTGGCGCAACACCCGCCGATCGCCTCACCTACGCCTTCCGCTGGTCCACCGCCCGCAAACCGACCGAAGCCGAAGCCGCCGTGCTGCTCAAAATCTTCGAGTCCCATCTGGCCGACTACCAAGCGGACAAACCAGCAGCGGAAAAGCTGCTCGCCGTCGGCGATACAAAGCGGAACGAGAAACTAGACGCCAGCGAACTGGCGGCTTACACGATGGCGGCCAATTTGATTTTGAACTTGGATGAGACGGTGACGAAGGAATAGCGTTCCCCGGAACTTCTTCTGCCTTTATCTTCTTGCCAACCATTTTCTTGCCATATCTTTTGCGTCATGCCAGTTTCCACCCCCATCAACCTGAAACGTCTCGACCAAGACGAATTCAAGCAATTGGACTATGCAGTGATGGGACATGCGTACCAATGCCAAAACTCGCTGGGCCGTCTGTGCGAAGAGGGTATCTATCAGCGCGACCTCGCAGACCGACTAGAATCCGCAGGGCTAGGTCCCGTTCACGTCGAGTTTCCGATTCAAGTCACGCACGGAGATTTTTCCACGACCTACAGTGCCGACCTCGTCGTTGCTGACTCGGCAATTTACGAGTTGAAGACCACGGCCGCTCTTATCGGCGACCATAAAAGGCAACTCTTGAATTACCTGTTGCTTTGCGAGCAACCTCGAGGAAAGCTCATCAACTTTCGACCAGCCGGTGTCGAGTCACAATTCGTCAATACGCAACTTACCTTAGACAAGCGACGGGAATTTTCGGTCGATACTTCTCGCTGGGTGAAACTATGCAACCGGTGCGAAATGGCGGCGAGATTGCTCGATGAGTTGCTTCGTGACTGGGGTGGCTTTTTGGAGACGAACTTGTATCTGGAAGCTGTCACGCACTTTCTAGGCGGCGAAGGCGTTGTTCTCGCACGTATTCCCGTCTCGCGTCAGGGACGTTTGCTCGGAACTCAGCCAGTTCAGCTGTTGAGCAGTGACGTTATGCTTCGGATGACTGCGCTCACGGAAAACCAGGATGAATTCGAGGTCCATTTGCAGCGGATGCTTAGCCATAGTCAGCTTCGTGGCGTTCAGTGGGTGAACTTGAATCATCACGTGGTTGAGTGGAAGACGCTGACGAAGAGTTGATGGCAAGAAAATGGTTGGCAAGAAGATAAGAAGCAGAAAAATTGAGACTATCTAAAGGAAATTGGATTATGAATCCCCTTCAAAACCACATGCTATCCGAAACCCGCCGCTACTTCTTTGGCCGGATGGCGAAAGGACTTGGCGCGGCGGCGCTGGGTTCGCTGCTCAATCCCAATCTGTTTGCGGCTGATACCGCGTCGGTGAACCCAGCCGATGAAACCCTGAAAAGTCTCGGCCAGATGAAGATCCTGCATCATGCTCCCAAGGCCAAGCGGGTAATCTGGCTCTTCATGGCGGATGCACCATCGCAACTCGACTTGTGGGATTACAAACCGAAGCTGGGAGAGTTCTTTGACAAGGATCTGCCGGAGAGCGTCCGCAACGGGCAGCGGATTACGACAATGACCTCGGGCCAGACCCGTTTTCCTTGCGCCCCATCGGTCTTCAAATTCAACCAGCACGGCAAACACGGGGCCTGGATTAGCGAACTGATGCCGAACGTCGGCAGCATCGCGGACGACATCACGATTGTGAAGTCGGTCAATACTGACGCCATCAATCACGATCCAGCCATCACCTTCATCCAAACCGGCAGCCAGATTCCCGGCCGGCCGAGCATGGGGGCCTGGATGAGCTATGGCATTGGCAGCGTGAACGAAAATCTGCCGGCGTTTGTGGTGCTGCACTCCCGCCTTCCCGCCGGCAGCAGCTCGCAGGCCCTCTTCTCCCGCCTGTGGGGAAGCGGCTTCTTGCCGACCAAGCATCAAGGCGTCGCGCTCCGCTCCTCGGGCGATCCCGTGCTGTTCCTTTCCAATCCGCCGGGCGTGAACGAAAAGACCCGCCGCACCATGCTCGACGGCCTCGCTGAACTGAACCAAAAGCGGGCGGCGGAAGTGGGGGATCCCGAGATTAACACCCGCATCGCCCAGTACGAAATGGCCTTCCGCATGCAGACTTCCGTGCCGGAACTCGCCGACATCTCCAAGGAATCTCAGAGCACGCTGGACCTCTACGGACCGCAAGTGAAGGACCCCGGCACGTTCGCGTACAACTGCCTCCTCGCCCGCCGCCTGGCCGAGCGGGGCGTCCGCTTTACCCAGGTCTTCCTCCGCGGCTGGGACCATCACGGCACACTGCCGGCCAACATTCGCAAGCTGGCCCCCGAGTGCGACAAGCCATCGGCGGGTCTGATTCTGGATCTCAAGCAGCGCGGCATGCTCGACGACACGCTCGTCATTTGGGGTGGCGAATTCGGCCGCACGGTCTACAGCCAGGGAACGCTGACCAAGGACAACTACGGCCGTGACCACCATCCCCGCAACTACACCATGTGGATGGCCGGCGGCGGCGTGAAAGCGGGCCTCGTCCACGGCGAGACCGACGACTTCAGCTACAACATCACCGACAAGCCGGTCCACGTTCACGACCTCAACGCCACCATCCTCCATTGCCTAGGGGTCAACCACGAAAAGCTCACCTACCCCTTCCAAGGCCGCGACTTCCGACTGACGGATGTGCATGGGAATGTGGTGAAGGATATACTGGTGTAACTCGGTTGTTACATGAGCCGACGGAGGTTGTCTTGACCGTCAAATCGAGCGACGCGATTCAGGAAACTCTTGCTCGACTGCAAGGTGCGGCCGAGCATGGTGTAACGGTTGGTTCCCTGTCACCATCCGCCGAGGACGACCGCTGGATCGTGGCCGCTACGGCGCGCGATGGCTGGAGAGTTGACGTATGCGATCAGGTGCTCCGTGGGAAGGGAATCGCCACCCAATTGGAATCGGCCGGCGGAAAAATGCTCTTGGTGAAGCGCTCCGACTATTCCGCCGCGGTTGCTGCCCTTGAATCCGACAAACGCCGCCTATGGTCGAAGCCAGGCAAGCTGGATGGAACGATCGTGACTGTCACTTTCCTGTTCGTTGTCTCGGCTGTTATTATCGGAATGGCGGTGACAATCGGCGGTCAAGAGTGGGGGCCGTTCGTCATCGCGATTACAGTGGCGGGAGTAGCCTTTCTCGGCCTGTTGTCGCTCGCGCGTCTCGCAAGTCGCTGATGCCTGCTCTATAATTGGCTCGGCACACCAATCTTTAACCGACCGAGGAACTCATGTCCCAATCTTCCCTCTCCCGTCGCTCCTTCCTCAAAACCTCCGCTGCCGCCTCCACTCTCTTCGCCGCGCCGTACTTCGTCCCGGCTCGGGCCTTCGGGGCGAACGAGCGGATTGTGACGGGCCACATCGGCCTCGGACCGCAAGGGAAAGTGAATCTCAAGGCTCTGCTCAAGAATGCCGCGGCTGTCTGCGATGTTGATAAGAACCGAGCGGCACAAGCGGCGAAAATGGTCACGGATGGCGGAAACAAGTGCGAAGTCTTTGGCGACTATCGCAAGCTCCTCGACCGCAAGGATATCGATGCCGTCGTCGTTTGCACGCCCGACCACTGGCATGCCCTGGCCACCATCCATGCTTGCCAGGCGGGTAAGGATGTTTATTGCGAGAAGCCCTTGTCGCTCACTATTCTCGAAGGTCGCCAGATGGTCGAAGCGGCTCGCGCGAACAAGCGAGTTGTGCAGACCGGCTCGCAGCAGCGGAGCGATGCCAGGTTTCGCCAAGCGTGCGAATATGTCCGCAGCGGCAGAATCGGCCAGGTGAAAGAAGTCCTCGTCGGCATCCCCGGCCCGAACCATCCCAAATCAGCCGTCCCCGATTCCGATCCGCCGAGCGAACTCGACTACGAAATGTGGCTCGGCCCGGCTCCCCAGCGGCCTTACAACGTCAACCGGGTCCACTACAACTTCCGCTTCTTCTGGGACTACAGCGGCGGTCAGATGACCAACTTCGGGGCCCACCACATCGACATCGCCCAGTGGGGCCTCGGCATGGACGCCTCCGGACCTGTCTCCACGGAAGGGGCCGCCACCTTCGTCCCCGATCGTTCCATTTGCGAAGTCACCCGCACCTGCCGCGTCACGCACACTTATGCCAATGGCATCAAGATGATCGTCGGCCAGGGAGAGAAAGACATCCCCGATGGAGTCACCTTCATCGGCGACAAGGGGCGGATTGCCGTCACCCGCGGCAAGATTGAAAGCGACCCCGCGGACCTCCTCAAAACCCCACTGGGAGAAGGCGATACGCGTCTCTATGCCAGCGGCAACCACCACGCCGACTTCCTGGCCTGCATCAAGTCCCGCCAAAACCCGGTCGCCGACGTGGAAATCGGCCACCGCACCGCCACCATCTGCCACCTCGGCAACATCGCCCTCCGCCTCGGCCGCAAGCTCACCTGGGATCCCTCCCACGAGCAAATCACCGGCGACGACGAAGCGGCCAAATGGGTCAGCCGGCCCTACCGGGCACCTTGGAAGCTGGGGTAAAGACAGTCGCGGTTGCGGCAGCAACGCAATTCGTGATAAGTCCCCTTTCGAGGGGCATTATTCACGATATTCATGCCTTCTCGCTCAAAAACTTGCGTTGAGAGCAGTCGCCCTAACCAACATAGCCATCGCTACTTACGGCCTCCGCATTCGACGTAAGTCCGTGAATCAAGTCTCAGAATGGCTCTTCTTGATTCACGCCCCGACCAGGGGTTTGATAAGGGCCCATTCATATTGCATCGCGCCGACTCCGCCGCTTTGCGCTGACTCCCCGCGAACATCAGGGACGCTCCCGGCGCGCAGCTTCGCCGCTGAGCAGACCGCTCGGTCGTTCCAAATCCCAACTGTCCACCCCATTGTCAAACAGCACCCCAGAGCCCGTTTTCGCCCCGAGTCCGAGCCCCAGGCTCGCAAAAACATCGTATACAACTCCATGTGACACAGTCAATCTATTTAAACATTTTTTTGAATACTTGATAGTGTTGGCGCAGCCAAGAAATATGCTTCCTGGGGATTCCTACTTGACCCGTCATCAACGGAGTGCTGGAATTGCGAGGGCGCAGGTGATTCCGCAGGCCGCAGTGGCATAGCTCCCTTGCCGCAGGGTTAGGCACGATAGAGGAACTCATGAAACTCCACGGCAGACTGTCACTTCTGGTGTTAGCCCTCGCGTGCTGCTCATGTAGCAGCAAGCCCAGCACACTCGTCGAAGGAGGCTACGACGAAAAGGAAATGGATGCCGCGATTGCCAGGGCCCGGAGCGAAGTCGATTCGTTCATCGCGGAAATGGCGAAGCAGAACGGCGAGGATTTCGCGGTGAAGGCCCCCATTGAAGACAAGGGGCAGACGGAACACTTCTGGCTGACCGATGTCGTTTACAGCAATGGTGAATTCAAGGGGCAAATCGGCAATGACCCGGGGATTGTCGGCAACGTAAAAATTGGCCAGCCGTGGACCATCAAAAAGGAACAAATCTCGGATTGGATGTTTATGCGCAACGGCAAGATGCACGGCAACTACACCATGCGCCCACTGCTTAAAACTCTGCCCGAAAAAGAGGCCGAAAAGCTGAGGTCGATGTTGGCGAATCCTTAGCGTTGATCGATCGCCGGCTGTCAAAGAGGAGAACGAATAGACGAGCCAAGAGCCGTCGGCATTCGGGGTTGATGCCAGCGATTGTAACGTAGATGCAGTTCAAGGAGTCGTGCGGCCCGACGATGGAGTATTAATTGGTTATCATTCCGTTCAGCTCCCAACAGGCCACGCGGCCTATCCTTGAAAAAAACTCGCAAGCCTTCGGCTAGGAAGTCGCCTTTGCACGAGAGTAATCTTGTACCACTTACTTTTTCCCCATTATCTCCTTCACTTCTTCCACGGCCTGGTATTCGCCACCTGCTCCTTCGTCAGCACTCCCCGCCAAGCCTGGAGGACTCCATACCTGAGCACGCTGAGCCCATCCGTGCTGTGGGCGTCGGTGTTGATGACGATGGGGATGTCCCGGTCACGAGCGGAGAGGCGAGTGACGAGTTGGGCAGTGGAGGGCGATATCGTGGTGTGGCAGACGCTGGCGACGCCTCGATTTTGTCGGATAAGATTTGGACAGTAAATGAAACCCCAAACGTCCGAAGCTAGGCTTAACCGATGCAAACTGTTTACATCGAAACGTCCATCCTCAGCTTTCTCCGTTCCAAGCAAAGTGCCCACGTGGTTTCTGCCGCACGGCAGCTATTGACGCGCCGCTGGTGGGATGACGAACGGAGCAAGTACGAACTTGTGACGTCACAATACGTTCTGGATGAAGCGTCGTGAGGAGGTGCACTTCTCGCCGCCGAGCGGATGCAAGCCCTGGCCGGAATTCCCTTGGTTGACCTTCCCGATGATATACCGTCACTGGCGGATGGCTTACTGGCGGCGGCAATTCTCCCGCCAAATGCGCGATTGGACGCCCTGCATCTCTGTGCCGCCAACTTTCACGGGGTAGAATACTTATTGACATGGAATTGCACACACATTGCCAACGCCCGCATTCTTCCCAAAGTGCGTCGATTCCTCGCTGATCAAGGCTACACTCTGCCGGAAGTCTGCACGCCCGAGGAGATGATCAATGACGAATACCCCATTCCCTGAGCCAAGTTCGGATTCCATCATTCGGGATTTGCACCGAATCCGAGAGGTAATTGTCGAATCTTTCGGTGGCGACCTGCATGCGCTGACAAACGACGCCAGGCAGCGTCAATCTCAATCCGGCAGGGCGATTTGGCGGGGTAAAACGCCCCCCCAGGCAAACAACGAGAACGGAGCAAATTCCTTGGAGAGCGAATCGACTCCCGCTGCGGGATGATCGCAGTCGGCTGACGGTTCCCTACCCTGTCTATTTTTTCCCCAGCATCTCCTTCACCTCTTTCCACGGCCGCGTATTCGCCACCTGTTCCTTCGTCAGTCCGCCCCGCCGAGCCTGGAGGATTCCATATCTCAACACGTTAAGCCCATCCGTGCTGTGGGCGTCGGTGTTGATGACGATGGGGATGCCCCGATCGCGGGCAATTGCGAGATGCACGTCGTTCAGGTCGAGTCGGGCGGGATTGGCGTTCAGTTCCAGGAATTTGCCGTGCTTCTGGGCGGCGGCGAAGACGGCTTCCAGGTCGACTTCGTAGGGCTCGCGGCGATTGAGGAGCCGGCCGGTGGGGTGGGCGATGCAATCGACGTGCGGGTTCGATAACGCTCCGACGATGCGGGCCGTGATCTGCTCCCGCGGCTGTTTTTGGCCGTAGTGGATGCTGGCGACGACCCAGTCGGCCTGGGCCAGGCACTCGTCCGATAAATCCATGTCGCCGTTTTCCAGGATGTCGCACTCAATTCCCTTGAGGATAACGAAGCCCTTGTTACCCATCTTCTTGTTGATTTTGTCGATCTCTTCCCATTGCAACAGCAGCCGCGTTTCATCCAGGCCGCTGGCCATGCTGACCCGTTTGGAGTGGTCGGTGATGGCGATGTACGACAGGCCGCGATCCCGTGCCGCTTCGGCCATCTCTTCCATCGAGGCGGTACCGTCGGTGGCATGCGTGTGCATGTGGAGGTCGCCGACGATGTCTTTCTCTTCAATCAGTTTGGGTAGCTTTCCCTGGGCGGCCCATTCGAATTCCTGGCGGGCTTCGCGAATCTCCGGCGGAAAGACAGGCAGGTCGAGCGTGGCATAAACATCCTCTTCGCTGGCTCCGGCGATGTAGGTTTCCTTCTCGCCCTCGATTTTGTACACGCCGTACTCGTTAATCTTCAGTCCCTTCGCCTTGGCCATGCCACGCAGGATGACATTGTGCTCCTTGGAGCCGGTGAAGTATTGCAGGGCCGCGCCGAACGACTCCGCCGGAACCACCCGCAGATCAATCTGAAAGCCGGCGTCCGTCCGGATCGACATTTTGGTCTCGCCGCGGGCGATGGTCTCGGCACGGCTGGGGAATTCGGCAAAACGGTCCATCACCGCGTTCACGTCGTCCGAAACGACGAGCATATCGAGGTCCCCGATCGTCTCCTTGCCACGGCGGTAGCTGCCGCCGAACTCCAGCTTTTCGACCTTCTTGCAGAATGCCATGTGCCGCCGCAGTTCCTGGGCGATTTGATCCGCCGAGGACCAGTAAAGTCGCTCGTTGGCCTGGGACGCGATGCCGATCCCTTGCATGATGAGCTGCTCGGTCTTCACGCCGAAGCCCTTGAGCTTGTGCACCTTCCCTTCGGCACAGGCGGCTTTCAGTTCGTCCAGCGATTTGATGCCGAGCTCTTTGAAAAGCAGGGCCGCCTTCTTCGGCCCAACGCCGGGGATGCGGAGCAGAGCCGGCAGGCTGGGGGGAATTTGCGATTTCAATTCATTGAGAAACGGCAGTTCGCCGGTATTCACCAGCGTGACGATTTTCGTCGCCAGGTCCTCGCCAATCCCATCGATCTTCATCAGCTCCTCTTTCCCCTCCGCGGCCAGAGCGGAAAGGGACTCGGGATAGTCCCGGATGGTCCGGGCACTATTGCGATAGGCCCGCACGCGGAAAGGATTGGCCGACTGAAAATCAAGCAGGTCGGCAATCAGGTCAAAGGAGTCGGCAATCGAGGAATTGAGCATGTCATGAATGAAAAAGGACTTACTCTCCAGCCGCCAGTTTAACCGGTACTTCGACGATTTGCCCGCCACGGACAACCCCCAGGATTGTCTCTTCGCCTGGGAGGTGCCGCTCGACGAAAGTGAGGAACTCCTCGCCGCTGGCGACCTTGTGGCCATCCACGGAGACGATGGTATCGGCCTGGCTCCGGTCCACTCGCCGCTTTTCCACCACGAACGGGCCGCGGCGCTCCTGCTCGCGGATCAATTTGAAGCCGCGAAGCCCCGCTTTCTCGGCTGGACCACCGGGGGTGACCATGACAACGACAAGCCCCCTTTCGGTCGGCAGAACATGGGTGATGCCGGATTCCGCCCGGATGACGCGGCCCGTTTCAATGAGCTGCGAAGCGACGCGGCGGAGCGTATCCACCGGAATGGCGAATCCCACGCCGGTATTCTCACCGGTGCTGCTGGCGATGGCGGTATTCATCCCTATCAGCCGGCCTCGCGTATCCAGCAGCGGCCCTCCGGAGTTGCCCCGGTTTAAAGCGGCGTCAATTTGTATCATGGACCGCATCGTCCTCCCCTTGGCTGGCAACGAGCGATTGAGGCTGGAGATAATGCCGCAGGACATCGTTCGCTCCAAGCCAAAGGGATTGCCGATGGCGTAGACAATCTGGCCGACTTTGAGGCGCGAAGAATCCCCCAAATCAATGGGCACCAGAAGTTCCGTGGGAGCAGCGACTCGCAGAATCGCCACATCATTGGGAAGATCGCGGCCGACGACCTTTCCATCGAACGATTCACCACTCGCCAGTGTGACGCGTATTTCCTGGGCACCTTCAATGACATGGTTGTTTGTGAGAATGTGACCATTTCTATCGAGAACCGAGCCGGAGCCAGTCCCTTCGGTCGGCACTTCCAGCACAAAAAATGTGGTCTTGTCGGCTTTGGTGGTGATGTGCACCACGCTTCTGTTCGCCCTTTCATAGACATTGATGTTGGTCCGCTCCTCGGGGGAAAACTCCTCGACGATTTCGTTGTGTACGACTACGGGAGCGGACGCTTCCCCGAGGGCCGCTGGCCGAGGAGGGCGTCGTGAACTGACTCCCGGCTGGCGAAGTGCTGGCGTCGGCACGGATTCTTGGGCGAGGACTCCACTCAAGCTGCTCGACTCGCGCACAGCAAGGGCCACTAAACCTCCCAGAAAAGCGGAAACGGCGCACAGAAAAAGGGGGTGTTTCATGGAGAGACTCCTTCTCGAATTTGCGTGCTTCGTGCAGTCCGTTTGCGAGCTATGTCAGCTTACCGGCTTCGGCCAGGCTGCGGACAATGCAATCGGCGACGGCGGCGGCATCCACTTCCAGGGCGACTTCGATATTGCCGCGGGAATGCGAACTTTCCCGCCGGTCGAAAATGGTGACGCCGGTTGTTAACTCGCCGCTAGTTTCCACATCCCCATTGAGATCATGAGTCCCAAATAATTCCGGGTGCAATGCCGCGACGAGGGCGACTGCATCGTGGATATGGATGCTTTCCAAGCCGAGCTCGCGGCGATAGGCGCGGAATAAAAAGGGGACCACCTTGCGGAGGAACTTTCCCGCCCGAGTCAATTCGCCGGGAAGCTGCTCCAAAAGGTCGAGAGAAAACGTGACCTGGCTGGTAACGTCGAGCGGGATCAGGGTCTTGCTGGTCGGGGAGCGGAAGACGTCCCGGGCGCTCTGCGGATCGCAGAAGATATTAAACTCGGCGCTTGGAGTAACATTGCCGATACAATTGACCGCCCCTCCCATAATGACCAGGCGCCCCATTTGCGACGCGATGGCAGGGTCTCGGGAGATTGCCATGGC
Organism: uncultured Pirellulaceae bacterium; assembly: GCA_964444865.1. Classification (GTDB taxonomy): domain Bacteria; phylum Planctomycetota; class Planctomycetia; order Pirellulales; family Pirellulaceae; genus SXOA01. Next base: position 21,176 of record CAYUJE010000001.1, read on the forward strand.
GACATTGGTCAACGGACCTAGGCAGAGGATAGTCACCTCGCCCGGTGCGGAACGGACCTCGTCGCAGATGAGCTTTTCGGACGGGTGCTGACGGGCAAGCCTGGAAACTTGAAAACCGGCGCTTCCCAGCCCGTCATCACCATGAATATGTTTGGCGTCCAGACTGGGGGCGTGGTCGGAAGCTGTCGCAGCGCCTATTCGTGGATATCGCGGGGGATCAAGCTGTTCAATGATCGCCTGCACATTGAGCGTCGCCCGTTCCGCGGGCACATTTCCCGCCACGGCCGTTACCGCAACTACTTCTAGCCGTGGATCAAACAGAGCCATGGCGAGAGCGACGGCATCGTCGATACCAGGATCGCAGTCAATGATTACCTTGCGAGGCATGCCTGCATTTTAGCTGTTTTGAGAAACTGGGGGAATGCGAAAGAATGACTAAGCCCTAATGACTAATGACTAAGCTCTAATGTCTAATGACCAATTGGAGAGCCATTAGCCACTTAGATATTAGACTTTAGGGCTTAGTCATTCCTTCCCCACCACGGTGTCCTATGCCGGTGCAGATGCAGTTGTCTCGGATCATCATCAGCGAGATCTCGGATCAGCAGTTCATTTGCCTCCGCGAAGTGGAGGGGGCGCGCGAATTCTCGATTGTGATTGGTCATTTTGAGGCCAGCAGCATCAGTGCTGGCGTGAAACGAGTCGTATCACCCCGGCCAAGGACGCATGAATTGCTGGTGGCGACGGTGGAGCAGCTCGGAGGGCAGCTTGATAGCGTGGAAGTGAGCGAACTCAGGGACCACATCTACTTCGCCAAACTACGTATCCGTAAAGAGGGGGAGATCGTCGAAGTTGACTCTCGCCCTTCGGATGCTATCGCGATCGCCGTCGCCTGCGATCCTCCCTTGCCGATTTATGTCGCGGAAGACGTGCTGGAGGAGACTTCCGAGGGGGGCTGAGGCAAAGTTAATCATGCCGAGCCCCCTCTTCTCCGGTCGGATCGCGGCTTGTCGTAAGTCCCTTAACTTGCTACTCTTACCTGTTCCCACCCGGCTGAACCATTGGGCTGCTGCGCTGTTGCGGCGGCCAGCGGGGAGGGGAACAACTCTAGCTACAGCTTGCAGGCGGCTCTTTTCGCTAGCTTCCCGCGTGGGAATGCAGCCGCAGTCAAGCCCAAGGTCTTTTACTGTTTATGGTTAATCGCACGCTGATCCGAGATCTGGAAAACGACCCCGATATCCAGTCGATGTTTGAGTCCGAAATTGAGGGCTTCACCGACGAGGGTATGGACCCGACCGGGGCGAATGAATCATTTGACGTGAATAAGATCGTCGAGGGGCGGATTCTCCGCGTCGCCGACGGCATGGTGATGATTGATATCGGCTTTAAGAGCGAAGGCTCGATTTCGCTGAATGAATGGGACGAAGGGGAAGAACCTCCCCAGGTGGGACAGCTCGTCCGCGTGCTGATTGAAGACCTGGAAGATGAACAGGCCCAGCTTGACGACAGCGGCATGGTCCGCATCAGCAAGCGGAAGGCGAAGAAGCAGGACGACTGGGAAGAGATGATGAAGCGGGTGAAGGAAGGAGACGTCGTCACCGGCGTCGCCACCCGCAAGATCAAGGGTGGTTTGCTCGTCGATATCACGGGCGTCAACGTCTTTCTCCCCGCCAGCCAGGTCGACATCCGCCGCCCGTCCGACATCGGCGATTACATCGGCCGGACCGTACAGTGCGAAGTGCTGAAAATCGACGCGGCCCGCCGCAACATCGTTGTTTCCCGCCGCTCGCTGATTGAGAAGCAGCGCGAGACCGACCGCGAGGCCCTCCTCTCCGGCCTGAACGTCGGCGACACCCGCAAAGGCGTGGTCAAGAACATCGCCGAATTCGGCGCGTTCGTGGACCTCGGCGGCATCGACGGCCTCTTGCATATTACCGACATGAGCTGGGAGCGAATCGGCCATCCCACCGAGATGGTCGCCATCGATCAGGAACTGGAAGTCAAGGTCTTGCACATCGACCGGGAGAAGAAGAAGATCGCCCTTGGTCTCAAGCAGCTCTTGTCCAACCCGTGGGAAAACGTGGTGGACAAGTACCCGGTCAACACGGTGGTCAAGGGTTCCGTCGTCAACGTGATGAGCTACGGAGCGTTCGTCAAGCTGGAGCCCGGCATTGAAGGGCTGGTACATATCAGCGAAATGTCCTGGACCCGCCGCGTGAATCATCCCAGCGAGCTGGTGAACATTGGCGACGAAATCAGCGTTGTCATTCTCGGCGTCGACAAGGAAGGGCAGCAACTTTCCCTCGGCATGAAGCAGACGCAGGAAAATCCCTGGACCCGAGTGGCCGAAAAGTATCCAGTCGATGCCCTCGTCGAAGGCAAGGTCCGCAACCTCACCAACTACGGAGCGTTCATCGAGTTGGAAGAGGGTATCGACGGCCTGTTGCACGTTTCCGACATGTCCTGGACCCGCAAGATCAGCCATCCCAGCGAAATGCTGGAAAAGGGGCAGGCGGTGAAGTGCAAGATTCTCTCCGTCGATCAGGAACGGCGGCGGATCGCCCTCGGGCTCAAGCAGCTTGACGAAGATCCGTGGGCCGCCAACATTCCGGGCAAGTATGCTCCGGGCCAGGTGGTGACCGGCACCGTGACGAAGATCACGAACTTCGGCGTCTTTGTCGGCCTGGAAGACGGGCTGGAAGGACTCCTCCACATCTCGGAACTCGCCGACCACAAGGTCGAGAATCCCGAAGATGTGGTCAAGGTTGGGGACAAGATCGAAGTCAAGGTTTTGCGAGTCGATATCGACGAACGCAAGATCGGCCTTTCCCGCAAGCGCGTGGAGTGGAGCGAGGACGCAATTGCCGCCGCCGATGCGGCCGAGGCTGCGGCCAATCCGCCCCCGAAGGAGAAGAAACCCCGTGGCGAACTCAAGGGTGGCCTCGGTGGCGGTGGCCCGCTGATTGCTCCGCCGACGGCGGAGAAGGAAGAAGAGCCGGCAGCGGAATAACACTCTGCCGGTTGAAATGGGTGGCACGCCCACGGCTCTGCGTGGGCGTGATCCAGTTGTTACACGCCCACGCAAAGCCGTGGTCGTGCCACTCGGAAAACTATTCCCGCAGCGCGCCTACCGCGTTGCCAACCTGTCCGTGGATTTCGGAAGTGGCCCGGATCACGAGAACCTGGAGTTGCGGAAAGTAGAAGATTGTTCCGGGGCCGCCAGCAACGTCCCAGAAGTCGGGGCTGATGGTCCGCTGAATCAGCTCGATGAGCTGTTGGGCATTTACATCGGTCTGCGATGCTCCGCCGCGAGGGATGAGTCCGCTAGGACTGCCGCTGGCGAAGTCGGCCAGAGTCATCGCCCCCGCAAGGTTGCTGGACGCATACTGGGCTGCTTCCGCCTGAGCGTCATCTAGTTGCGGCTGACCGTCCTTGGCCAGTTGCCGCTTGAGTTCGGCTTTCACCTTCATCAGCCGGCCCCAGATTTTGGCCCGCAGGCTCTGCATCTGGTCGAGCGTGGAAAATCGCTCGTCGCTTGTGATCTCGTAATGCAACGTGCAAAGCTGCTCAATCGCCTTCCCCCGCTCTGGCAGACTCTTGGCATTGGCTTCCCGCTTGAGGGCCGCGCTAATGTCCCGATCGATCTCCGCCGCCAACCGCTTGGCCGGCTTGGCCTCGGCATCCTTGGATTTGGCGGTCTCAGAATTGCTTGCCGCCGGCGCGCCCAGCGCAAGAGCCGAGCAAAGAATGAACGTAACCATGACCGATTCTCCTCACTCGCCGTGCCCCTACGCCCGGCGGGTTGATCCTTAGTGTAGAGAATCAGCGGTGGGGAGGTCAAACGGAATTCACAGTCGCCTTTCGCTCCGCGAAAGGCCGGACTTTCGCGGAGCGAAAGTCAACACTATTGGAACCACCTTTGCACATCCATCGCGGTGGCAAACAGCATCAGCGAGAGCAGAAAGGCGAGCCCTCCGATGCTGAGCCAGCCCTGGATGTGCGGCGGCACCGGTTTGCGGCGGATTCCTTCCGCGGCGAGAAACAGCATGTGCCCGCCGTCGAGGACCGGAATCGGCAAAAAGTTGATGATTGCCAGATTCGCGCTCAGCATCACCAAAAACATCAACAGCATCGGGATGCTATGGCTCGCCGAATAACCGGCAGCCTGAATGATGCCGGCGGGACCGGAGAGATGTTTGGGGGAAATGCGACGTGAAACAAGCTGGGAAAGGGTCATCACCACATCTCCCAGCCGTTCCCGCACTTCGCGAAAACCGAGGACGAATGCTTCGGCAACGCCCGCCGCCTGATGCTTGACCTCGACCGGTCGGAAAGCCAGCCCACGACGCTCGTCGAAAAAGACTTTGGAATCGGTGGGGGTGAGCGTCGCCTTTACTTCCTTCGCTCCCCGCTTCGCGGTCAACTCGACCTGGGTATCGGGTCGGACCGATTGCAACTGGTAATGGATGCGGGTCCAGGTGCGCAGCTCGTTATCTAGTTCCATTGGTTTGCCGAAATCCTTGCCTAGCGGGCCATCTTCCACCTCCTCCTGCCTGGCTTTGTCGGTCACCGCGACGAACTGAGATGCGGTGACCACATCGCCAGCTGTCAGGCCAGCCTTTTCGGCAGAACTGCCCGACTCGACCGACGCGATTTCATTCGTGATGTCGAACGCCAGTCCAATGCTCTCGATTGTCGTCGGCCCTCCAAATGGGAAAGTATCCTGATACTGCAACGGAGCGACAGGATCGACCGCAAGCTCTTTTGTTGAGGATTTGCCACTAGCATCCTGACGTGACACGACAAACTTGTACTCTTCCCCGCTCTTGCCCGCAGGAATCAAACGCTGTCCCAACGAGAGCGGGTCACCCACCGGCGCTCCGTTGACTTGTTCGATAACGTCGCCCTTTTGAAAGCCAGCTTTGGCGGCAGGGGAGTTTTCGCGAATGGAGACGACGGGGCCGATTTTCATCACCAACCCCAGCGTCCGCATCGGGCGCTCTGGCAGAGCTACTTCGATGCGTCGCTTGGGAGCATCCTTTTTGGGCTCGGCAGCCCCCTCTTCCTTCTCCGCCCGTTCCACCGTCACTTTCAGCGGCCCAGAGGGATGGCTGGCGAGGAGTTCGTTAACGCGGGGATCGAATTTGGCGGGGTCGGATTCAAGTTCGGTGCCCGATATGGCAACCAGAACATCTCCGCTTTCAACACCTCCGACTTTTTCGGAATTCTTGCTGGAAACCACCACTCGGCGGCTGCTGGCGGCATAAAAGCCAAGAGAGGGGAAATCGGTTTCCTTTTTGGTTCGGCCACTGGGGCGGAGGGTATACCATTCCTCCTTGCCATCCAAATCTCGAAAGAGAATTTCCAAATCGCGATCATCACCATTGAAAACCACCTTGCGCTTCATGTCGTCAAAGCGAAAGTGCTCATAGGGTGCCGAGGTCTTTCCAAATTGAATGGCCTTCATCCCGGGATGCAGTTTTTCCCAAGCCGGGCTGCCGGGAACGGTGCCGCCGATGATGGCGGGCATTTCGGGAACACCCATCCCATAGGCCACCGCGGCAATCAGCACGCCAAAAATCAAATTCATGATCACGCCGGCGGAGATGATTGCCATCCGCGCGGGGACGGACTTGGCCTGATAGCTGCGGGGATCAAGCTTCACACCCTCTCCCGTTTCGATTTGACTCCGCTCCGTCTCTGCTTCCGCATTGCGAGGATCGTCATCCTGGCCGAGCATCTTCACGTAGCCTCCCAAGGGGAGAATGCCAATGCCGTATTCGGTTTCACCCCACTGCGCTTTGAACAGCGAATGCGGAATGGTCAACGGGCCGATTTTCTTGATGGGAAACCAGTCGAAACCGACGTAGAACTTCTCGCACTTCACGCCGCAGGCTTTGGCCACGAGAAAGTGCCCCAGTTCGTGGACGAACACGACAAAGCCGAGACCGGCGGCAACGCTGCCGATCATCCAGGCATAACTAAGAATCGTTTCGAGTATTGACGGTTCGGGAGTCAAGGCCGCAATCAGGGACAAATCCACCGTGAAATCTCCTGTCGAGCCCATTGGTCAAGCCGCAAAAGCTCTTCCAGCGTGGGGTTGGAATCAAATGGGTGATGCTGAAGGACACTCTCACATGCAGAGACGATTCTCATAAAGGGAATATCTCCCGCTAAAAAGGCCGCCACCGCGGCTTCGTTCGCTGCATTCAGTACGGCTCCGGCGGTCCCGCCGGCTTGGGCAACTTCCCGCCCCAGTCGCAGGGCGGGAAAGCGGTCTTCGTCCGGCGGCTCGAAATCGAGCTGCATGGACTGCGTCAGGTCGAGCTTTTTCGCCGGCCCTTCCCGCCGCTCCGGCCAAGTCAGTGCGTACTGGATGGGGAGCTTCATGTCGGGGGGGCTGAGCTGAGCAAGCACACTGCCGTCCTTGAATTCTACCAAGGAATGGACAATTGACTGCGGGTGAATCACCACATCGATCTGATTTGGAGGCAAATCGAACAGCCAGCGGGCTTCGATGATTTCCAGGGCTTTGTTCATCATGGTGGCGGAATCGACGGTGATTTTTGGCCCCATTTGCCAGGTGGGGTGGGCCAAAGCGTCCTTTACCGTCACACTTTGCATCTGCTGGGCCGAAAAGCGGCGAAAGGGGCCACCGCTTGCCGTCAGGATGATTCTACGCAGATCCTCCCGCCGGCCGCAGGCCAGGGCCTGAAACACTGCACTATGTTCGCTATCCACGGGCAAAATCTTGGCATTCCGCTTAGCCGCCATCGTCATTACCAACGGACCCGCCATGACGAGCGTTTCTTTGTTCGCCAGAGCCACCGTCTTTCCGGACTCCAAGGCGGCCCAAGTCCCTGTCAGGCCAGCACTTCCGACGATTGCAGCCACCACGACATCCGCCCCTTCCGCGCTCGCCACCTGCTGCACCCCTTCCTGGCCCACCAGCAGTTTGGTCCCCTTAGGTAGCGCCGACCAATCGAATCGTTCGGCTTCTGCCGGATCGGTCGCCACAACCCAAGGAACAGAGAATTCGGCAGCTTGCTGGCAAAGGAGTGCCAGTTTCTTGTTGGCTGATAGCGCAAATACCCTTAGGAGTCCTTGTGACTCCCGGACAACCTCAAGTGTGCTTTTGCCAATACTCCCGGTTGAGCCCAGAATTGCGATGCTGCGGGATGGCTCGGACATGGAGTGACCAGCAGAAAAATCGCTTACCGAAGGACAGAAAATTCGCCCGCGCAATGCCCGGTGGACGAGCCGTAAATAAAATCCTGGCTTACACTTGGGATGTTCGCCATTGTAGAAGTCATCCCCCGCGCCAACAACCCGGATTTGACTGCCGCCTGCCACAGTTGCCGGGGACTGTATACTAATCACAAGTAGTATGCAGGGCGATTCGCTTGTGAATCCTGCGACCAAAGGACGCATTTCCTCAATCTGAGCAATCCATGAGTCAAGAAAACGGCTCCGGCCGCAACCGAGATCGTGACCGCGGCGATGGCGAGGGGCGTGGCCCTTCCGCATTTAATGTGCTGCTGTGGGTCTCACTCGTTTCCCTGGTGATTCTGTTGGGCTGGAGCCAAGCGGTCTCGCTTTTTCGGGTGGAGCTTTCGCCGAGCGATCTACAGAAGCTCATCGCGAAAAGTGGGCAGAACAACGAAGGCGATAACTTCATCGACGTCAAAACGTCTACAAAGCCGGCCCGAATTTACCGCTTTTCAAATATCCGCGATTTGACGATTACCGACAAATCGATGTCCGGCAAGGTTAATCGGGTCGAGCTCAAAGCCAAAGATGGAGGGACCTTTGAGCCGGAAGCTTCTACCAATGCAGAGAATCTCAGTTTTCATACCCCGCTGCTTAAAGAATCTTCCATCCGAAAAACGTTGGAAGAAGCTGCGGAAAAAAGTGGGCTCAAGCCCACGTTTTCCGAAGCCAACCCCATGGAAACCTATGGCATGGGGCTCATGATCTTTGTCTTGATTTCCGTGGGACTCTATTTCATCGTGCGGCGCATCGGCGGCATTGCGTCCCCCATGTCCTTCGGGCGGAGCAAAGGTCGCCTCTATGCGATTGAAGACCTTGGCATCACGTTCAACGATGTTGCCGGCATTGACGAAGCGGTGGACGAAGTCCGCGAAGTGGTCGATTTCCTCCGCTCTCCCGAAAAATACCAGCGCCTCGGCGGCCGAATTCCCAAGGGAGTGCTTCTCGTCGGCCCTCCGGGAACTGGCAAGACGCTGCTCGCCAAGGCCATTGCTGGCGAAGCGGGCGTGCCGTTCTTCAGCCTCTCCGGTTCCGACTTCGTGGAAATGTTCGTCGGCGTCGGTGCAGCTCGCGTGCGCGATATGTTCACTCAAGCGGAAGCCAAGGCTCCCTGCATTATTTTCATCGACGAACTTGACGCTCTTGGCAAAAGCCGCGGCACCGGAATCATGGGAGGCCATGACGAGCGGGAGCAGACGCTCAACGCCTTGCTCGTCGAAATGGACGGCTTTGGCAGCAACAGTGGCGTGATTGTGATGGCGGCAACCAACCGCCCGGAAACGCTGGATGCCGCTCTGCTTCGCCCTGGCCGTTTTGATCGGCATGTGTTGGTGGACCGGCCGGATATCAAGGGGCGCGAGGACATTCTGAAAGTCCACGTCAAAGTTGTAAAGCTTGATCCAAATATTGATCTCAAGGAAGTCGCCTCCATCACTCCCGGCTTTGTTGGAGCAGACCTGGCAAATCTCGTCAACGAAGCCGCCTTGCTTGCTGCTCGCAAGGAAAAGGCCGCAGTCGGTATGGCCGAGTTTAATGAAGGGGTGGAGAGAGTCACGGCTGGTTTGGAAAAGAAGCAGCGAGTGATGAACGAGGACGAAAAGCTCCGCGTTGCCTATCACGAAAGCGGTCATGCACTCGTCGCTTACAGCCTGCCCAACACCGATCCCGTGCATAAGGTCAGCATCATTCCCCGCGGCCTTGCCGCCCTGGGCTATACGATGCAGCGGCCGGAGGGGGATCGTTTTCTGATGACTCAGTCAGAACTCGAAAGCCGCATTCAGGTGTTGCTCGCCGGCACGATTACCGAAGAGATGGTCTTTCACGACATTTCGACGGGTGCGCAGAACGATCTGGAGCGGGCCACCGATATTGCTTCCAGCATGGTGATGGAATATGGCATGAGCCGCCTGGGACGAGTGAATTATCGGGAAAGCAATCGCTCCCCGTTTCTGGCCGGAGCCGGCGGAGAAGAAAAAACTCGCAGCCACAGCGAAAAGACGGCTCGTGAAATTGATGAGGAAATTCGCCGAATTATCGACGAATCGATCGAAAAGGTCCGTCACATCTTGGACGTCCGACGTACCGCTTTGGAAGCCCTCACAAAACGTCTCATTGAAGTGGAATCGGTCGATTCGGCCGAACTGAAGCGGATTATCGAGGAAACCTCGCCGGGACCGTTGCTCGTGCCCGGTACGGTCCCGTCGGCGATTCGTCCCACGTCCATACCCGCTTCGGAAGAAACGCCGATTTCGGTTGCTGAGCGGGGACTGTAACGAAAGCCCAGTAGGAGCGGCTGTCAACAGTTCGATTTTCGATCCCTTCCAGTTATGGCCTTCAGCGAATCCCTAGCCGAACGTATTCGAACCGCCTTCGCCGGCAAAAAAGGGATTACCGAAAGGAAGATGTTCGGCGGCATTGGTTTCATGCTCCTGGGGAATCTGCTGGTCGGTGTCTGGAAAAACTCCCTCATCGCCCGGCTTGGCCCGGAAGCCGGCGAACGTGCACTGGCAGAGGACTTCGTCCGGCCCTTCGATATCACGGGCAAAGCGATGAAGGGCTGGGTGCTCGTCGAACCCGACGGCATCGAGAGCGATGAGCAACTTGCGGGGTGGATTGAGCGGGCGTGGGAATTCGTAAAGGGGCTGCCGGGGAAGTAGAGATTCCTAGCCCTGCCAGAATGACAACCTAGCCATTTCGTCCAGTCGTTCGTGGCCCAACTTTCCGAAATGCTGTCGCTAAGTTGTTGCGGCGCATATGCTTCTGGAATATCCATTTTCCCTGGCACAGCCCTTGCATCTTGTGCCGCCCAAACTGGCTCTGCCTGCCATTTTGGGCGGAGTTGCCGTTTGGTGCCCCTGCCAATGTGGCTCCAGCCTTTCCCCCCCGCACGAAAAACCCGCTCAGGCGGGCAACTACGATCAAAAACCCGCTTCCAGCGGGTCACTACGAACGACTAAGGAGGATTCTCAACGTGGCTAAGCAAATGGTCTTTGATGATGATGCCCGCCAGCCGCTGCTCGCTGGCGTGAGCAAACTCGCCCGGGCGGTTCGCAGCACTCTGGGCCCCCGCGGCCGGAATGCAGTGCTCGACAAGGGTTGGGGAAGCCCCAAGGTGACCAAGGACGGCGTCACTGTGGCCGAGGATATCGAGCTCGATGATGCCTATGAAAACCTTGGAGCTCAGCTCGTCAAGGAAGCCGCCAGCAAGACCAACGAAGTGGCTGGCGACGGCACCACCACCGCCACTGTCCTGGCCGAAGCCATCTTCCGCGAAGGGCTGAAGATGATTGCCTCGGGCTATGACCCGATGGCCCTGGCCCGTGGAATCGCCAAGGCGACCGACGCAGTGTGCGAGGAAATCAATTCCCTCGCCACGCCGATCAACGAAAAGAACAAGAAGGAATTGCAGCAGATCGCGACGATCGCGGGCAATAACGATCCGTCCATCGGCACCGTGCTGGCCGACGCCTTCCTTAAGGTTGGCAAGGACGGCGTCATCACCCTGGAAGAAGGCCGCGGCAGCGAAACGACCGTGGAAATCGTGGAAGGAATGATGTTTGACCGGGGCTATCTGTCGCCCCACTTCGTCACCAACCAGGAAGAAGTGACCGTCGAACTCGAAAACGCGTATATCCTGCTGTACGAAGAAAAGATTTCATCCAACAAGAAGCTCATTCCGCTCCTTGAAGCCATCAGCAAGGCTGCCAAGCCGCTGCTCATCGTGGCCGAAGATGTCGAGGGAGAGGCCCTGGCGACTCTTGTCGTCAATAAAATGCGTGGCATTCTGCAAGTTTGTGCCGTGAAGGCCCCAGGCTACGGCGACCGACGCAAGGCCATCATGGGTGACATTGGCATCCTTACCAAGGGAACGCCGATCTTTAAGGATTTGGGCATCGAGTTGGAAAGCGTCAAGCTTTCCGATCTCGGCTTTGCCAAGAAGATCCGCATCACTGCCGAAGAGACCACCATCGTCGGCGGCAAAGGAACGAAGGATGAAATCACCGGTCGGGCAGAGCAGATCCGCAAGGAAATCGGCGTCACCGACAGCGAGTATGACCGCGAAAAACTGCAGGAACGCCTGGCCAAGCTGGCCGGCGGCGTTGCCCAAATCAGCGTCGGTGCGGCGACCGAAACCGAAATGAAGGAGCGGAAGTGGCTGCTGGAAGATGCCAAGAACGCCGTGCAGGCGGCTCTGGAAAGCGGCATTGTTCCCGGCGGCGGCGTCGCTCTGATTCGGAGCGAGAAGGCCATCGACAAGCTCAAGCTCACCGGCGACGAAGGTGCCGGGGCTCAAATCATCAAGAACGTCCTCGACCAGCCGCTGCGGGCGATTGCCAACAACGCTGGCGTGGATGGTGCGGTTGTCGTGAATCGCGTCCGTCAACTCAAGGGCAAAACCGACGGCTACGACGCGGACAAGGATACCTATGGCGACATGCTGAAGGCCGGCGTCATCGACCCAGCCAAAGTGGTCACCACCGCATTGCAAAACGCGGCCAGCGTTGCCGCACTGCTCCTCACCACGGAAGCACTCGTCACCGAAATTCCCAAGGAAGCGGAAGAAGGGGGCGGCCATGATCATCACGACCACGGAATGGGTGGCGGAGGCATGGGCGGCATGGGAGGAATGGGAGGCATGGGTGGCATGGGTGGCATGGAAGGAATGATGTAGTAGTCGTTTTCTCGCTCCGTGAGCGGACAATTTGATACCAATCGCGACGCCTGGCGTCGAAAACAATACGCAAGTTAATCAAGGAATTCAAACATGGCAAAACTCAAAGTTCGTCCTCTCGATGATCGTGTGGTTGTTCAGCCGATGGAGTCCGAAGAGCGGACCGCCGGCGGCATCGTCCTTCCCGACAGCGCCAAGGAAAAGCCCCAGCGGGGAACCGTGGTGGCCGTCGGTGCCGGCAAGCTTCTGGACAACGGGAAGCGTGGAGAGCTCTCCGTACAAGTCGGCGATCAGGTGATCTACGGCAAGTACGGGGGAACCGACATTGAAATCAGTGGCGAGGAAGTCAAGATCCTCCGCGAGAGCGACATTCTAGCCAAAGTCATCGGCTAACTAACAAATCGGCGAGCGGGGGGCGTTAGCCCCCTGATATTTTCGCCCGCGATTACTCCTACATTACAGCGAACATTTCCCGAGGGATTTACACGTGGCTAAGCAACTTCTTTTTGATGATATCGCCCGCGCCCGGATGCTGGCCGGCGTGGACAAGCTGGCAAACGCCGTCGCGGTGACGATGGGCCCGACCGGCAAGAACGTGATTATTGACAAGTCCTTCGGCGGTCCGACCGTGACGAAGGACGGCGTCACCGTCGCCAAGGAAGTCGATCTCGAAGATCGCTTCGAGAACATGGGAGCCAAACTGGTGGTCGAAGTCGCTCAAAAGACATCCGACTTGGCTGGCGACGGCACCACCACCGCCACCGTGCTCGCCCGAGCCATTTTCAAAGAAGGCCTCCGCAACGTGGTTGCCGGTAGCAATCCCACGGCCATTCGCCGCGGCATTGATAAAGCGGTCGAAGCTGCCACTACAAAGCTCATCTCCTTGGCCAAGCCCGTGACCAGCAAGGAAGAAGTCGCCGCTGTCGGCGCCATCAGTGCCAACAACGACAATGCAATCGGCGAACTACTCGCTGATGCGCTCCAACGGGTGGGCAAGGACGGCGTCATCACCGTCGAAGAAGGCAAGTCCACCGATACCAAAGTCGAATTCGTTGATGGGATGCAGTTCGACAAGGGCTACGTCTCGCCCTATTTTATCAATCGTCCCGCGACGATGGATGTGCTGCTCGAAGACACGCTGATCCTGATTTACGACAAAAAGTTGAGCAACGTCCGGGAAATCGTGCCGATTCTCGAAAAGACCGCTCAAACCGGCAAGCCGCTGCTGATCATCGCGGAAGATGTCGATGCGGAAGCTCTCACTCTGCTCGTGGTGAACAAGCTTCGCGGCGTCCTCAACGTCTGTGCGGTCAAGGCTCCGGGCTTTGGCGACCGTCGCAAGGCGATGCTGGGCGACATCGCCATCCTGACCGGTGGGACGATGATCAGCGACGACCTCGGCCTTCAGCTTGAGAATCTGAGCCTGGAGCATCTCGGCCGGGCCAAGAAAGTCTCGGTCGATAAGAACAACACCACCCTCGTTGAAGGTGCCGGCAAGCGGGCCGACATCGACAAACGGATTCAGCAAATCAAGAATCAGATGGCCCAGGTGGAGAGCGAGTACGACAAGGAGAAGTTCCAAGAGCGGCTGGCCAAATTGGCTGGCGGCGTGGCGGTCATCTCCGTCGGTGCTGAAACCGAAGCCGACATGAAGCAAAAGAAGGCCCGCGTGGAGGATGCCCTGCACGCCACCCGCGCCGCGGTGGAAGAAGGCATTCTCCCCGGCGGTGGCGTTGCCCTGCTCCGTTGCACCGGAGCCGTCGAGAAGCTCCGCGATTCCCTGAAGGGGGACGAGCGGGTCGGTGCCGACATCATCCTGCGGGTTCTCCCCTCGCCGCTGGTGACCATCGTCAACAACGGCGGCAAGGACGGCTCCGTGGTGGCGGACGAAGTGCTGCAGAAATCCGGCAACATCGGTTATGACGCCAACAGTGGCGAGTACGTCGATATGTACAAAGCCGGCATCATCGATCCCGTGAAGGTAGTCCGCACCGCCCTCAGCAATGCCGCCAGCATCGCTTCGCTCTTGCTCACGACCGAAGCCCTGGTGACGAACCTGGACAAGGAAGACAAGAAGAAGCGTTCCGTGGAAGGGGCAATTCGGTAACGTAGCCACGGGCAGACCGTTTATAATCTTCTCCAAGTTCCCGCGCCTGTCGCGGGAACTTGTTGAAGGTCAAAGGATGCTATCCATGAAAGGCCCTTGGATACTGCTCGGCGTCGGTGCTGTGCTGCTGTTGATCTCCAGTGCAGTCGCAATCGTCAGCCTATTGCTACCGGCGCTCAGCAATGGCCGCACCGATATGGAAGAGGCCATGCTGGGGATTGTCCCTGGCTGTTGTTGTTCGGCCTTTTCGCTCGCGATGGTATTGGGAGGGATTGTTTGGTTGGTAGTTGCCGGCAATAAGAATCGCCAAAATTAGGGCCTGCTTTTTGCTGAAAAACTGCCGACAGGCCCTTTCTGACAGCATTCAATGTTGTAGGTTTTCAGGGGCGATTTTCTGATTTGCGGCATCGACTTTCCCGGCACTTGCGGCCATGAGCACAATGGCAACCAAACGCGATTACTACGAAGTGCTGGGAGTCGGCCGCGATGCCTCCGGGAAAGAGATTGCCGCTGCCTATCGCAAGCTGGCGATCAAATATCACCCGGATAGCCATCCTGGCGATGCCGACGCCACCATGCGCTTCAAGGAAGCGGCTGAAGCGTATGAAATCCTCTCCGACGACGAGAAGCGGGAGCGCTACAATCGCTTCGGCCATGACGCACCCGGTCTCGGCGGCGGGCCGCAGTTCCAAGACGTAGAAGACATCTTCGAAGCCTTCGGCGGCATTTTCGGCGACCTCTTCGGCGGCAGCCGTGGCGGTGGTGGCAGAACTCGCCGTGCTCGCCGCGGTGCCGACGTGCAAGTGCAGGTGACGCTGGAACTGGAAGAGGCAGCGCGCGGCATCAACAAGACGGTCGAGTTCAACCGCAGCAAGAAGTGCGAGACATGTGTAGGGAGCGGAGCCAGGCCCGGTTCCAAAAAGGCGACCTGCCAGTATTGCGGCGGCCGTGGGCAAATCGTGCAGTCCGCCGGCATTTTACGGGTCCAGACGACTTGCCCGTCGTGCCAAGGCTCCGGCTCGACAATCACCGAGCCGTGCGAAGCTTGTCGCGGGCGGGGATATAGTGGCGAGCGCGTGAAGCAGGAAGTGAAGATTCCTCCTGGCATCGATGACGGAATGCAAGTCCGCATTCGCGGCGAAGGAGAGCCGAGCCCCGACGGCGGCCCAGCCGGTGATTTGTATTGCCATGTGCAGGTTCGTAAGCACCGGTTGTTCCAGCGAGACGGCAACAATCTGGTCCTGCAGATGCCCATTTCGTACACGCAAGCCGCCCTGGGTTCCACCTTGGAAATCCCCACGCTGCAGGGTAAACACGAATTGACCATCGGCCCGGGAACGCAGTCGGGGGACGTTTTTCGCATTCGTGGCCGGGGAGTGGCCGATCCCCGCGGCAGTGGTCCTGGAGATTTGCTCGTACAAACGCACATCGAAGTCCCCAAAAAGATTTCTCCGGAACAAGAGAAGCTTCTGCGGGAGCTGGCGGAAATGGAGCGAGCCCACGTTTCGCCCCATCGAAAGTCGTTTTTTGAGAAAATCAAGGATTACTTCGCAGGAGAAGAACCCAAATAGAGCTATAGTTGCCTTTCGCTTCGCGAAGGCGAGTACTTTCGCGGAGCGAAAGGCGACTATGGGCACAAAGTATGCAGATGCAATGGATCGCGAATATTGCCTGCCTCCAAACTTGAACCCATCGTAACCATCATGGCTGACGACTCCAAAACGCAAGAAGCAATCGACGACCAGGTTTTCGCCGCGGATTCCTTGAGCGAACTGGCGAAGCTGCAACAAGACCTTTCTGACGCCAACGAAAAGATCCTGCGCGGACAGGCCGAACTGGAGAATTATCGCAAACGAGTCCGACGCGAGATGGAAGAGGAGCGGCGGTATGCCCTGCTTCCGTTTGCCCGTGATTTGCTCGCCGTCGTGGATAATTTGGAACGGGCCATCGCCGCCGGCCAGGAAGGGGGAGATCTGCTGGAGGGCGTGAAGATGGTTTCCGCACAATTGCAAAATGTGCTCAATCAACATCAGTGTGTGCGGATTGACACGGTCGGCCAGCCCTTCGATCCCAATGTGCATCAGGCCATCGCCCAGGAAGCCAGCAATGAATATCCCGCTGGAACGGTCACACGCGAAGCCCAGTCCGGCTACAAGCTTTTCGACCGCGTCATCCGCCCCGCCCAAGTTTTTGTCTCCACCGGAGCCCCATCGTAGTCCACTCACTCCGTGAGCGGACATGCCTGAACACCGAGTGTGCAGGCTATTGGAACCAGAGAAAACACATGCCCACCTACGACTACGAGTGCGATGCCTGCCGTCACAAGTTTGAAATCTTTCAGAACATGAGCGACGAGTTGCTCACAAAGTGCCCCAAGTGCAAGAAGAAGAAACTTCGTCGACTCTTCGGTGCCGGCGCGGCGATCATGTTCAAAGGGAGCGGCTTCTACCAGACCGACTACCGGAGCGAGTCGTATAAGAAGTCTGCCGCGGCGGAGAAAACTTCCAGCGAGCCCGCAGCTGCCTCGACCGATTCCAAAACCTCCGATACCAAGAGCGATTCCAAGCCGGCTGAAAGCAAGCCCGCAGCCGAGAGCAAACCGGCGGCACCACCCAAGCCGGACAAGAAGAAGTAGCGGGGCAGAGTATGTCTACCATTCGTTGCCCCATTTGCGAGAGGCAATTCGACCCCGCCGTTTCCCGGGCGATGCCTTTCTGCACCCAGCGCTGCCGCCAGATCGACTTGGGGCGCTGGCTGCGGGAGAGCTACAGCGTGCCAATGGAGCCGAAGGAAGAGGAGGAAGGAGCCACGGATGAAATACGGAGTGAACACGGATGAGATGCCTGGATTGGTGAGTTCTGATTTCTGCTTCTTCCGTGTTTGATCCGCGTTCGCTCCGTGGACCAATTCGACTTGGCTTGCGGCAGCGAACTGGCCGCGTATAATTCCCGCTGACTTATTTCTCTTTTCGGCAAGGATCAGCCCATGACCGATGAACGCGGGGTGCTGCGGCGAATTGCCTGGCGTGAGCTGTTTCCCTGGCTGATTATCTTCCGCACGTTTCGCCTTTCGATATCGCCGACGCTACTTGCCGTTGCCACGCTGGCGGTTGCCCTTTCCTACGTGGGAACTGGCGTGGGAACGATCTTTCTAAGACAGGAAGACCTGACCAAAGAGGGGCAAATCAAGTTAGTGAGCCCTCCTCTCGCGGCGAATGTTCCTCCAGCGGTGGCGAAGTATCTACCTGCCGAGGGAAGTTCCGCATCTCAAGGCTACTTTCGATTGGCGGACCCCTTCTACCGCATTTTCCGGCGCGAGTTAAACCTCCATTACGCTGCTTACTACGTGTTTGTCTCGCTCTGGTCGCTCGCTGTCTGGGCGTTTGCCGGCGGCATCATCACGCGGAGAGCCATCGTGGAATTTGCCACTGACGAAACGCCCGGAATCGTTGATACCGTTAAGTTCGTTGGCCGTAGGTATCTGTGGTACTTCCTCGCGCCGCTTTATCCGCTGTGCGGCATTCTCTTGCTGATGCTTCCCATTGCGGCACTCGGTTTGATGGCGCGAATTACCGATCTGGGTGTCGTGCTCGCGGGACTGGTATGGATTCTGGTCATTGTTGCGGGACTCGTAGCAGCATGGCTTCTGGCCGGATTGCTGTTCGGCTTTCCGCTGATGTGGGGGACCATCAGCGCGGAGCGGGAAGGGGACGCCTTTGAAGCCTTCAGTCGATCGTTTTCGTATGTCTACGGCAAACCGCTGCACTATCTCTTCTATGCCATCGTTGCCGCGCTGTTCGGAGCGCTTTGCCTGGCCATTATTCAGGGCGCGGCCGAAATCATCATTGAATTTGGATTCTGGGCTTTGTCGTGGGGTGCCGGGGAAGCAAGGATGCGGCAGATTGGAAGTCTCGCCGATCTAGGATTGTCCGGGTTGTATGCTCCACTTGCACCCGCGGAACCTGGCATTGTGAAAGCCGGTGTCTTTCTGATGCTCCTGGCAATCGGTTTGGTGCGCTTAATAGCGACCGGCTTTGTCTTCAGCTTCTTTTGGTGCGTGGCCAGCGCGATTTATCTGCTGCTGCGGCAGGAGGTGGACGACAAGGAATTGGACGATGTTTACATGCCGGTCGAGCCACCTGCGCCGAAAGGGCCGCTGCAATCTGCGGCGACCACTGCATCCGAGCCCGCGACCACTTCTCCGCCGCAACAGTGAGCCGAGAGTGCAGGCCGTCATTCCATGACCGCCCATACTTCGCCGCACCGACGAAGCATCAAGATGGGGGTTGTTACGGAGTAACGCCCCACTTTTTCAAAATCTCCACATAGGTTCGGTCGAACGCCGAATTTGGCATCACGTCATCGCAGCCCGCTTCCTGAGCGGCAGCGAGCGAGGCTGCATTCACATGCGAGCCAAAAGCGACAATGCGGGCTGTCGGTGATTTTGAACGAACTTCCTCCACAATCTTCGGCAGATCCAAGCCGTTTTGTCCCAGGTCGATAATCATCAGCCGCGTCTGGTCGGACAGCTTTGTCGCCAGATCATTCGGATTCGCCAGGACCTGCAAGGGAACCTTGAGTACATTGGCCGCACCGGAAACCCGCGAGGCAAACATCAAATTGGGGCAGAGAAACACAACGGACATGAACGAATGCTTTCCCGAAAAAGGAAGGGGAATGGCCGCGAAAATCGCGAAACATCAGCAAGTCAAAAGCCGATTGGACATGAATGAAATCGGCGAATCCTCGCATCTTCGTGACTTCTTGTGCTTTTCGTGGCGATTCCCCTTCTTGCCTTGTTATTCCGTTGCCACGCTCACGCCGCCGCATTCGCATCATCCTGAGCGTCCATCTCTTTCAAGTCCTCCAGCCACTGCCGAATTTCATTGTCATACTCGGCGGAAAGATGGCCGAAGACAAGTTGCCGATGGAAAGCGGCAGCTCCCTCTTTGAGCAGTTCTGCTGCTTCGGCGCTGGGGAACCGGCGGACGGAGTCGAAGGCGATCATTCCGCGGCAAAAGCTCATGAGCAGATCGCAGCCGACAACTTCCTGCGGCAGAATCTCGTGTAGCCTGTGCGGCAACAAGCGTTTGGCTTCCAGCAAATCCTTGGCATCTTTGATTCCCCGGAACGGCGGCCGTCCAGAAAGCAATTCAATCAGCACATACCCGAGCGAGCAAAGATCGCTGCGCGAGGAACATTCCCGCCGCTCCAGAACTTCTGGGGCGGCATAGGCCAGAGTACAGGCCAGGCCGGCGGGCGCATGGGCAATCTCAAAGGCCGAACCGAAATCCACGATTTTGGTGATCCCCGTTCGCTTGAGCATGATGTTCGATGGCTTGATGTCGCCATGCACAATCCCGTGGCGGTGCAGAGCGGCCAGGCCCGAAAGGCAGTCCCGCACAATGGCCACCGCAACTCCCGCCTTCATCCGCGGCTGCACCGGGCCGTGCGTGGCGACTACGTTATTAAGATGTTCCCAGCGCCGGGCACTAACCCGATCCCGTATGCGTTCCAGCATTCCGGGCACCAACAGCCGGGCCAGATCATATCCGTCAATCCACTCCATAATCATCATGCGAATCCGCTCGCGGTCCACAAAGTTATAGACATAGAGCAGGTTGTCGTGCTGAATTTGGGCGATCCGGGCCGACACGCGGGCCATCCGCTGCATGGCCGTGTCGTAATTCGCCGCGGAGTCAAACCGCTCGGGCGAAAAAATCTTCAGGGCGGCCGGCAGCGTGAACTCTTCGGTCCCGCGGAGCTCCGTCAGATAAACCACCCCTTGCCCCCCCGAACCCAGCAACTTGATCAGCCGTTGATGGCTGGTCCAGCTCATCCGCTGCTCGGTGACGAACATCTTGTATCGGTCAACCAGCTCATTCGGCTCCGCGGGAGCAGGTTGCCCGCCGGGAGTGAGCGTGGGGTGCAACTCGTGGCACGTGGTCGTCAGCATGTTCCTACCGCCTTTCCTAACGAATCCTTCACCTGCAATGTACGCCCCGCCTGCCAGCGGCGTAAATACGGGTTCCCTCCAACAAGTGGTCGGCTCGGGGGTACGGCAGATTGATTGCCGCAGCGGAGTGCCTAAGATGACCTAATCTTCCCTTGAACCTTTTGCATTGCTATCACCCATTTGGAGTTTGCCATGTCTCGCCTCTCCCGCCGCCGCTTTCTCGCCACCTCAGCCGCCGCTTCCGCGGCAATTACCGCGAACGGTGCCCTTCTATCGCGACTGGCATATGCCGCTCCCGCGAAGGAAGACTGGATCACGCTGTTCGACGGCAAGACGCTCAAAGGCTGGCACAAGAATCCAGAAAAAATTGGCCACGGAACTGGCGGCATATGGCAAGTCGAAGACGGCGCGATTGCCGGAGAGCAAGATCCCCCTGGCAGCGGCAATGGGGGCATCCTGCTGACGGACCGAAAATTCGGCGACTTCGAATTGCTCATCGACATGAAGCCGACCTGGGGTGTTTGCTCCGGCCTCTTCCTGCGAAGCAACGACAAGGGGCAATGCCTGCAGATGATGGTGGACTATCACGACGCCGGCAATGTCGGCCAGATTTATGGCGAAGGAACAGGCGGCTTCGCGGCCCGCAACTTTGACGTCAACGGAAAATATGACGCCGACAAGAAACACGTTGGCTACACCACCGACAAGCACAAAACGGCCGAGGAAGTCGGTCTCGTTTCCTCTTGCACCCCCGAAGAATGGGTTAAAGCCTGGAAGCTCGATGACTGGAACACGGCTCGCGTCCTTTGTGAAGGAAAATATCCCAAAGTCACCACCTGGATCAACGGCCAGCAAATCTGCGTCTGGGA
Organism: uncultured Pirellulaceae bacterium; assembly: GCA_964444865.1. Lineage (GTDB taxonomy): Bacteria > Planctomycetota > Planctomycetia > Pirellulales > Pirellulaceae > SXOA01. The sequence continues at coordinate 42,048 of CAYUJE010000001.1, forward strand.
CGGAGCAACCTCCAAAGCCGAGCGCTATGACAAGGAAGCGGTCCTCAAAGCCCTGGGCACCGAAGGGAGCATTGCCGTGCAGGTCCACGGCGGCCAAAACTGGCTCGCCGGCGCCAAGTGCCGCTGGCGGAACATCAAGATCCGATCGTTGGCGTAAGATTCGATTTTATCCGTCGGTTAATTCCTGGCAGTTGATCACGGTTTAGTCGTCGTGATGAACGGATACCTCTGCCAGGAGTGACCCATGTCTCCTCAATTTTTGCAAACCAGGCTCTCGGCGTTACGTAATGAGGGCGAGAAACTGGCGGGCGGTTTGACCGAATTGGCCCAGCGGGCCACGGTGTATCGGCACATCTACCGCGCGTCGGGAGGGAATCACATCTTTCCGTTGATTGCCGCTCATGGCGCACTTTGGGCTCGCGGGTATTTTTGCTGGGCTCTGGACCTGGGGCACAAGCTGGCTTGGCAGTATTGTTGGAGCCCAAGCCTCCAGCGCCGGCAGCTCGATTCGCTGGAAGCCTTCGCGAATGCGTTCCGCGATATCAACCGCCGCGTTTGCGCCGATACTTATGCTAATTTTCACTTCACGGCGGAGTATGGCGAGCATCCGGACGCGGCACAGTGCATACCCGCCGACTTGTTGTCGGCCCTCAATCAGATGCACTCGGCACAGCGCGACGGACGAACACTTTCCACAGCCCAGAAACAGGAAATCTTCACCGCTCATTTTTTGAGCGAGCAACAACACGTCGTCGGTCCCAACCTGCAAGCAGCCGTGGAAGCCTTCGACTGGCCCCTCGCCAAATTCATCGCACTTCGACCGCTCATTCAATTCGCCTATTTTCCTGCCGGCAAGCGATTCTGGTTTCGCGACTTTTCCAACCGCGAAGAGCGCGTCACCCGCGGCTTGCAGGCGTTTCAAATCGCGGCCGATGTCGGCTTCGCAACGACCGAAGAGTCCCTGAGAAAATACGCCATGCTGCCGGACGCATTCTTCACGCGGCCCAGCGAGTATTTCAGCGAATTGAGGCAGCAAGTACTCCGCGTCGCCTAAGCACTTGTTCGTCTCCACAGCCGATCTGTTGGAGAATTGCGTCGCGAAGAAATCGAATTGCCTACTTGGGCAATCGAGCAGGTGGGTATAATGGTGCACTGGGGAGAGTTCCGATCCCAGAGCTATCAACCATCCCACCCGCTTGCCGCCTTTCGACTTTGAAGTTGGAATTCGGAACCTATGCCTCTCCAAATTCCTCCCTGGCCCATCTCCGATGACGACGTCATGGCGGCATTGTCGGCTGCCTTTCAAGATGGGAGTTGGGGGAAGTATGACGGGCCAAATTGCCAGAGATTGATTGCGACCCTTCAAGAATTCAATCAGGTTGAGCACGTCGTTCTCTGCTCATCGGGAACAATAGCCGTGGAGTTAGCGCTGCGCGGGCTCAAGGTCGGTCCCGGAGATGAAGTGATTCTCGCGGGATACGACTTTCCTGGGAATTTCCGGGCAGTCGAAGCGGTGGGGGCGAAGCCAGTCCTGGTGGACTTGGTGGGGAACTCGTGGCGAATCGACGCTTCGCAAATCCCGCTGGCGGTTTCGCCGCTAACCAAGGCAGTCATCGCGTCCCATCTGCACGGAACACTCGTCGATATGCGGAGCGTGACGGCGCTAGCGAGTGCACACGCTCTGGCAGTTGTGGAAGATGCTTGTCAGGCTCCCGGTGCCTTGGTGCAGGGAAAGCCCGCTGGATCATTGGGGGATGTCGGCATTCATAGTTTCGGCGGCAGCAAACTCTTGACAGCAGGACGAGGGGGGGCAATTGTTACCCGGCGCGAGGATGTGCTGCAGCGAATTAAGATTTTTGGCGAGCGAGGGAATCAAGCTTTTCCGCTCAGCGAGTTGCAGGCGGCTGTGCTACTGCCTCAGATCCCAAAACTAGCGGGCAGGAATGAAATCCGCTGGCAGAATGTGCAGCGGCTTATCAAAGCCGTCGGTGGACAGTCGATTTTTCAACCCATTCCGCAGCCGACTGATGGCGATCTACCTGCCTTCTACAAGCTCGGCTGGATGCTCTCGCCGGCGCTGAATGCTCCGACGGACACCGAAGCCGAACAAATTCGCCAGGACTTTGTCCGCAACCTGCAGCAGCGCGGCCTCCCCTTCGATACTGGCTTCCGCGGCTTTGCCAAGCGGACCAGCCAGCGCTGCCGAGTCGTCGGCGATTTGCCAAATGCCCGCAAGGCGGCAACTTCCACATTGCTGATGCATCATCCGGTCCTCCTGCAACCACCAGAGGTCCTCGATCAGGTCGCCGCGGCGTTGTTGGAGTTAGCAGTCCGCTAGATGCCAGCACCCAATCAAAATATGATGAGTAGTTTCTGCTCATTAGCATTCCTACCACAACCAACCCCATGACTCAGCTCAATAAAATCTCCAGCCGCATCACTCAACCCAAAAGCCAGGGGGCAAGCCAGGCAATGCTCTATGCCACCGGCATGTCCGAAGCCGATATGGGGAAGGCCCAGGTCGGCATCGGCTCCGTCTGGTACGACGGCAATCCATGCAACATGCACTTGAACAAGCTGGCGGACCTGGTGAAGGAAGGGGTGCGAGAGGCGGGGCTCGTTGGGATGCGATTCAACACCATCGGCGTCTCCGACGGGATTTCGATGGGAACCGAAGGGATGAGCTACTCGTTGCAATCTCGCGATCTCATCGCCGATAGCATCGAGACGATCATGGGTGCCCAGTGGTACGACGGGCTTGTAACTCTCCCTGGCTGCGACAAGAACATGCCGGGCTGCCTGATTGCCATGGGAAGATTGAACCGGCCAAGCCTGATGGTTTACGGCGGCACAATCAAGCCCGGCTCCCTCGACGGCAAGCCGCTCGATATCGTCTCAGCATTTCAATGCTACGGGCAATTCCTCGCCGGCACCATTGATGAAAAAACCCGCGGCGAAATCGTTAAAAAGTCCTGTCCTGGTGCTGGTGCCTGCGGTGGAATGTACACCGCCAACACGATGTCCACGGCGATTGAAGCGATGGGAATGACGCTACCCTATAGCTCGTCCTCTCCCGCTGAGTCACCTGAAAAAGCCGAGGAATGTCGCGCTGCCGGGAAAGCAGTGTTGAATCTGCTGGAACTGGATCTCAAACCGCGCGACATCATGACGCGGGAAGCGTTTGAAAACGCCATGGTAATGGTAATGGCCCTTGGAGGCTCGACGAATGCCGTGCTGCATCTGCTTGCGATGGCCCGGGCGGTGAATGTGCCGCTGACCATTGATGACTTTCAGAAAACGAGCAACCGAGTGCCGTACATCGGCGACCTGCGGCCCAGCGGCAAGTTTGTCGAAGAGGATCTCCACAACGTCGGCGGCACGCCGGCCGTGATGAAGTACCTCTTGGAAAAGGGGTTCATCAATGGGAGTTGCCGGACCGTCACCGGCAAGACGGTTGCAGAAAACCTGGCCGCGCTGCCTGGACTCAAGACCGGGCAAAAGATCATCATGCCGCTGGAGAAGCCGATCAAAGAGACGGCTCACATTCAGATCCTTCGCGGCAATTTGGCACCCGAGGGTTCTGTCGGCAAAATTACCGGCAAAGAAGGACTGGTATTTTCCGGTCCGGCCAAAGTGTACGACAGCGAAGAAGACATGTTGCACGCTCTGGAGCGGAAAGAAATTCTCAAGGGGGATGTTGTCATTATCCGCTACGAAGGTCCTAAAGGGGGCCCCGGCATGCCGGAGATGTTGACCCCAACCTCGGCGTTAATGGGGGCTGGCCTCGGCAGTTCCGTTGCCCTCATCACCGATGGCCGCTTCAGCGGCGGCTCGCACGGATTCCTCGTCGGGCACGTTACGCCGGAAGCTCAGGAGGGTGGCCCCGTCGCCTTCGTCAAAACAGGAGACAAAGTCACAATCGACGCGACAACCCAGCGACTCGACATGGACGTCACCGAAGCCGAGTTGGCAAGCCGCAAGCAGGGCTGGAAGGCTCCTGCATTCAAAGCGACTCGCGGCACGCTTTACAAGTACATCAAGAATGTGAAGAGCGCCAGCGAAGGGTGCGTGACGGATGAATAGACTCGGTACGAACTACGGATTCGCTGCCTTGTACAGATTCAGCGTAATGTGGCACTGTCCTTGATGATGGGCTTCGTGCCAGGGAAGGATATGCAGGCAATCGAGGAGGGTGAGTTTTCGCTCCTTCAGGGCTTCGGGAATATGGCCCAGGTCGGTGTCCTTGAAGGAAAGCAGGGTATCCAGAAGGTGCTGGCGAGACTCCGCCAGCACCTTGCGGATTTCGTCGATAGTGGGGATGTTCTCGTCCGGCGTACTCCCCCCTTTGTACCGCGGCACGAGATCGCTCCAAGCCGGCTTTTTGGGAGGTGCCAGCCGCTCGGTGGCAAAGAGTTCCTCGGTAATGCCGATGTGCATGAGTTGCCAGGCGACGTGCGCCCGGCCCGGGCCTGGACGCCATGCGAGGACTTTCATGGGGTCCTTTTCCTGGGCGACGCGATCGAGGGTCAACAGAGTGCGGGGGCGGAAGAAACCCATCGCGTCAATCATGCTGTGAATGCTGCTCATTTTCTGGCCTTATTCTATTCTTCAAGGAAACGGGAGGGACTCGCGTCATCATAAAAAGTCGCGCGCCGGCTGAACAGGAGCGAACCAGTTGTTCGCAGCCGCCGTATCAACGCCTTAATGCAACTTGATTGCAATTGACCTCCGCCAGCCTGAAGGTTAGAATCGAAACCATCGGTCTACCCTATGTTTAGCAAGTACCTCAAGATTGTCGCCCTCGGTGCAGTTCTACTGCACTTGGCTGATGGTCTGCTAGCAATTGGGGGTCATTCGCACGACCTGGCGGGATGCGACCATGATTGCCACCAGGTCGCGGAGCATTCCGGCCATCATCATCATCATGGCGATTGTTCAGACCACGATGAGGACACCTCGCCTCCGGAAGGCGAACGGTCTCAGCCCGATCATCAAGACTCCGACCACTGCGCCGCTTGCCGCCATTTGGCTCAGGCTGCCGCTCATCAATTCGCCTTTGTCCTCCAGCCGTCAGTAGAGCCAGTCGCAATTCTCCCGTTCCATTTTGAAAAAATGGAGCGAAGCGACTCGGCTCACGACTATCTTTCTCGGGGTCCCCCAGCGATTGCTCTTTAACCGTCGCCGTTAGAGCTTTCGTTTCATTCCTGGCCCGCGTCATTGCGCCGCTGGCCCGAACTTGGGATCCCACACATGTCTCGCCGCAAATCCGGCTTCACGCTTATCGAACTGTTGGTAGTGATTGCCATCATCGGCATTCTCATTGGTCTGCTTCTTCCCGCGGTGCAATACGCCCGCGAATCTGCTCGCTCCGCCAGTTGCTGGAACAACCAGCGGCAAGTCGGGGTTGCCCTGCATCTGTTTCACGATGTTCACCGCCATATGCCCGCCGGTTGGTCCGGCAGCGACCCGGAACATGGCTGGGGCTGGTGCAGCGAGATTCTGCCTCAGCTTGAAAAGAACGACTTATGGGCCAAGCTGCATCGGGATCTCCCCATTGATGACCCGCTGAACAAGGAAGTCCGGGAGTCTCCCTTGCCCATTCTCGTTTGTCCCTCGGACGGCATTAAAGGCACATTCACAATTTATGGCGGCCTGGGTGAAGTGGAATTCGGCAATATGGATGTTGGCACCCCTCTCTTCGATGTCGGCCGCACCAACTATGTGGGCGTGTTCGGCACCGAAGAAATCGAAGATGCCCCGGATAACGGCAACGGCACCTTCTACTTCCAGAGCCGACTCACCCTGGCAGACTTGCATGACGGCCTCTCCAACACGCTCATCCTCGGCGAACGCAACAGCCGGCTGGGGGGTTCCACCTGGACCGGAGTGATTGACGGAGCCAATAACGCCAAGGCCCGCATTGTCGGCATCGGCGATCATGCCCCCAACCATAAGGACCACCATTTCGACGACTTCACCAGCTTTCATCCCAACGGTGTCCATTTCCTGCTCGGGGATGGCTCGGTGAAACGGCTCAACAACTCCATCCATTTGGAAGTCTACCGGGCCCTCATGACTCGCAGTGGCAACGAGGTGGTGCAGATTCCGTAAGGTCGTACCAGAAGTGAACTGCCTATTCCGCGGTCGAGCGGTTTCCTTCGGGGCTGGCCGCGATGGGAATGCCGAAGGGGAGGGGGCGGGCGGCGGTCAGGAAACCGAGTTTGAAGAGTTCGGCTTTGAGTTTGCGGAAGTGGTCGAAGCTGTCGGGATAGACCCAGACGGTGACCGTGGTCCGTTTGGGGTCGTGGCCATGGATGCGGTTCCGAAATTGCGAGTTGGGCTGCAGGGCCTGTTCCGCGGGTTCGCCCAAATTCTCCTCGGCGTCGATGAGATAAATCTCTTCGAAGACCACCTGATTCCCTTCTCGTCGCAAGCTATAGCGAGCCCCAAAGCCGTCCCGCACCGGCAGCGATTCTTCGATCCGCTGCTGGCTGCGAAGCTTTTGGACCTTGCTCGGAGCATCTTTCTGCAAGGCATCGGTCATCTCGTTCATTGGCACATAGGCCAGGCGTCCGCCGAGCAAGCGGAAATGCATTTCCTGTCCGAAGACCGTCTTGGCCATCGGGGTCGGCAGATGTTGCAGCACGGTCTTGGAGGGCTTCACAATCGAAGTCAGTGACTGCCCCAGCCGCTCCAATTCCCCTTTCGACTGGATGAGCTCCTGGTTCAGGTCATATTCGGCCCGGTCTTCCGCGGACATCGCGTCGCGGCTCTTGGCCAGTTCTTGCTCGGCCAGCGCCACGACGGTTTGCAATTGGTTCCGCTCCTCCTGGCGAAAGCTCACTTCCAGCGCCTGGCGCTGAATTTTTCCTTCCAGCTCGGCCATATTTCGTTCCACATCTGCGGCGGCAGCTTCGGCGGTGGCAAGGTCCGGTGCCGGAATGCCTGAAGCTGCTTTGGGGCGAGCCGCACTGGTCTCTTCCGCGATCATCGCGCTTTTGGCCTGGGCGCTGACAATCATCACCAGGATGATCAGAATCCCCACGAGGTTCGCGACCACGTCCAGGAAGGAGTCGTGGCCGGGGACTGCGGCTTGTGAATTGTTTCTGCGGCTCACCGGATTTTCCTTTGCACTTCAATGCCACTACCTTGCAAGGCGGATTGCAGTTCGGCAAAGCGGTCTTCTGCCCCAGGCTGCACTTCGACCGATAGGGCCGGTCTCCAATAGCCACCGTCGAGAGCAATGCCCCACGAGCGCATCTGACGTTGGACACCACTGACCAGAGTTTCGAGTTCCTTGGGAGACATCTCGGGGGAGAGCGGAATTTCTTGCGGTCGGCGTTGGTCGGCCCGCTCCGGCTGAAGAATCAGCTTGTCCTTCAGGATGGTGACTCCGATGGGCCGCGTGACGCCGGAGACGTGTCGCTGAGCTTCGGGAAGCCCCCAGTTTTTCCCCTTCGCCTGGCTATTGGAACTGCTCCGCCCTTTGCCAGATTTCTGAGAACCTGCTGGGGGGCCTCTATCGGCTGACCCCATATTCACGCCGATATTTGGCGCGGATTGCCCGCCGGAAGGAGACCCCGTTGCCCCTCCACCTCCCGCGGTGCCGCCACTCGCCCCACCGCTCGAGCCGCCAGAAGTTCCTCCGGAACTTGCTGAGCCGTTGGCGGCATTGGCCTGACTGTTGTATTGGGAGCCTGCCGAGCCGGGGCGCGAAGTGCCGCCCGATTCCGAGGTTCCGCCGGGAGAGCCGTCCGCGTACGAGCCACCACCGGAAGAACTAACACCTTGATTTGGTTGCGTGAGGCGTGGCGAGCCAGGTTTCCTTGACCCGGGATTGTCGCCTCCGCTGTTCGCCGCGCCTCCGGGATTGGAACCGCCAGGTCCCGCCCCCCCTGGGCCGTCTCCACCTGATCCGCCAGTTCCGGCACCGGTTCCACCCGTACCCGCCAAACCGCCAGGTTCTGGCGATGGGGATGCGTTGCCGCCGGAACCATAAGGTCCGGGCCCAGCTCCTGACATGCCAGGCACACCGCCAGAACTTACTCCTCCTGGTCCGGTCCCATTCGCACCGGCCAGTCCTTTGCCGCCCGGTCCAGTTCCGCTTGTGCCTAATCCACCAGCACCCGTTCCGCCACTGCCTGTGCCAAATCCGTTTCCACTGCCGCCATTCCCCACGCCGCTTCCGGCTACTTCTGCCCGGCGACGGACTACTTCTGGATTGTCTTCAGGAGCGAACGAACGAGGAACTTCTTCGCGGGTGTACTTGCGAGGCATAGCCGTCGCCATGACCGCCTGCCGCTTGCGGGCCTGGGCAATCTCCCGGCTCATGATTTGATCGAGATTGGGGTCGCGCGGGCCAAAGTCCAAGTTCTTGTCTTCGGAAATTAACTCGTAGCCAAACTCATCTTCCCAAAATCGCATGCAGGCCCGAGCTGCGCCATAAGACAGGACGCCGCTGGGGCGAACGACGAGCAGAGGATACGGCTCGGCTGCATTGCCGCCGGTGGCCTTCATGATGTATTCCCGCTTGGTCCTCAGCGCGGCATCCAGCGGATTCCCTGGGCTCGGCTCGCCGCGGAAATCATCTGCCGTCAGAAGCACTCCTTCCGGCTGAATGACAATTCCTTCCGCCACGCACTCGATGTAGATCGGCATCCGCCGCGTGCCGTTGGGGCCGTCGTAGGGAATCAGAGCGTACCACTTTTCCGCTGCAGCTGTTTCTTGCTTCTTCTTTGCCAGTTCATCTTTCTTCTTGGCCAGCTCGTCTTTGATCTTGGCGAGCTCCGCTCGAGTGGCTGCCAGGTCCTGCTCCTTGGACTGTTTGCCGGCCTTTACTTTCTCCAGCAGTTCCATCAGCTCCTTTCCTTTGGCGTTGAGCCGACGGATGTGGTCTTCGAGGTGACTAAGAGCCAGTCGAGCTTCTTGGAGCACGTCTTGCCGCTCTTTTCGCTGCTGCTCAAGGACTTCCTGACGCCAGCGAGCTTCTTCCAGAGCTTCCTGCTGCTTCTTGATTTCGGCCGGGTCGGGCTCACGGGCCTTGGCTTGCTGAGCCGCGATGGTTTTGGCTTCCAAGCTCGCTTGCTGGACGTTCATGACCAGCAATACAATGAGCGCCCCCATGGTGCAAATCAGCACCGCGAGGAAAGGAAACAAGGCCACACCCACATTTTCCTTCTTCGCTCGTCGCCTCATGCAGCTTTGCTCCGGAGGGGCTGCTTGAGTTCAATCTGAGATCCGCCGCTGCCAACGCGGGCACTCAGCAGATGAATGGCGGCGGAGAGGCTCATCACCGTCTCCTCAAAATGCTGCGAGCCGGCCAGAGCCGACAGGTTCTTATTGAGTGCCGATTCGAGCTGCACCACGTCGCCGGCGGCCTTGATGGCCTGCGCCATCAATTCCCCCTGGCGAACCAGTTCTTGCTGCTGCGCATGCAGCAGGCGCGCGTTTTCCGTGAGCGCCATCTGCCACTGTTCCCAGCGGGCGGCATATTTTTCTCCCGCCGCCGCTTCCACTTGCGCCAGATGATTGGCGTGATGGGCCAGTGATTTATCGAGCGATGCCGTCAGCATCGACTGCATTTGCTCGGTCGTTCCCTTGGTCAGATCCTTCCAATGGTCATGAGCCGCGGCAATGGTGTTTTGCCAAAGTTCCGCCTGTCGTTTGACCAGCAATTCCGTGGACTGCACCACCGCCTGGCTCATCCGCTGAATCTGGGCGACTTGCGGATCGCTACTGGTGACGGTGTTGGCAAACCGGCCTAGCAACTCCTGCGAAGTCAGATGGTCCACGTTCGACAGCAGTTGCACTTCCATCCGGTCAATCATGAACTGGATAAACATCAGCACCATCGAAAAGCAAAGGGCAATCGCCGTCGTATCGAACGCGACATACAGCCCGCTCAGCAGCCCTTTCATCGCCCCGCTTAGATTCCCCATATCCTGCTTGGCCAGGTCGCCCAGAGCATCCGTGATGCCGACGACCGTTCCCAAAAAGCCGAGCATCGGCGTGGCCCAGATAATAATCCGCACCAGGGCATAGCTATCCTGCTGGCGAGAGGCATCCATGTCGGAAAGGTACTTCAGCTCTTCGTCCAGCCCTTCGGCTGTTCCCTTTCGCTCCACCGTCTCCAGGGCGTCGGTCAATCGTTTGCCGAGGTACGACGTTTTCACTCTCCCTGGCAAGCCAGCCAGCAGGTCGAGCAGCTCGCCGCACTTGCTCACCGGCTGATTGGCCTGGAACTCGCCGAGCGAAATGCTGCTGGTGGCACTGCTTTGCGAAATGACGTCCATCAATTTGAGAACGAGGGCGACCAGGCCAATGAAGAACAAGGTCGTTTCGACCATGTTGATCGGATGGCCGCCGAAATAACGATGCACCAGCGGAATGTCGAGTGGCCCGCGATACATCAAGGCATAAAAGCCGACCGCCAGCCCGCCGCCGACCACGAGCGGCCAGCCCAGGCTCCCCAAAATTGTCCACAGGGAAGTTGTCTGCGTCGAAGGTTTGGACATGTCTGTCCTCCGGAATAATGCTTGTACTGGGTGCCACGCCCACGGCTTTGCGTGGGCGTGCGCGCGAAATGGCCGACCTTGAAGCTGCGTGCTTTACCAAACGGCGGGCGGGGAGCCAAGCCCATTGCCCCTGCGACCTTCATAATCGGCAAAGATTGCCAAAGGAAAGAGGCAAATGCTGCCGATGTATCTTTTGTCACCAAGCCACTTTGCAAACTGGCTCCTGACACCCATACACAGAGTTGGATCATCCCGGGGGGGAATGATTGTCCGGGCACTTCGCCAAGAAGTGACCCGGACTTTCTTTTGCTAGCGTGGCAAAGTGACAGACTTGTCTTTCGCACAACTGCCAGCAGCTATCACTTCTTCTTCCGTCGCTTGAACTCCTCCCGAAAGCTCCGCTTGGGGAACGGCGGCAGGTCCCGTTGTTTGCCCCATTTGTTAAACGGGTTGTAGATGAGGAACCGCGGCGTCCAGCGGCCGCAGAAGCGGGCGACTTTGCCGGCGAGCGTGTAGAGCCAGGTTCGGCGGAAGACGAAGCTGGCAAACTGCATCGAGAATCGCTTGGTGAAGGCGAGGTGGCCGTGGGCGGCGATTTCCCGCCGCCAGGTGAGCAGCTGGTGATGGATGTCGATCTTCACCGGGCAGACGTCGGTGCACGAGCCGCACAGGCTGCACGCACTCGGCAGCGAAGCGTAAGCCTTTTCGTCGCGGGCGGGGGCCAGGATGCTGCCGATGGGTCCGGGGACGGTGCTTTCGTAGCTGTAGCCGCCGCTGCGGCGATAGACCGGGCAGGTGTTCATGCAGGCCCCGCAGCGGATGCAGTTGAGCGAGCGGCGAAAATCGTCGCTCCCCAAGATCTTGCTCCGGCCATTATCGACCAGCACGATGTGCAGCTCGCCCCCTTCACGCGGGCCATGAAAATGCGACGAGTACGTCGTAATGGGCTGGCCGGTGGCGGAGCGGGCGAGCAGCCGCAGAAAGACGCCGAGGTCCTTCACGCGCGGAATCAGCTTCTCAATCCCCATGCAAGCAATGTGCAGTTTCGGCAGCGAGACGCCAAGGTCCGCGTTCCCTTCGTTGGTGCAAATCACAAAGCCGCCGGTCTCCGCCACGGCAAAGTTGACGCCGGTCAGTCCCGCGTCCGCCTGCATGAATTTATCCCGCAGATGTTGGCGAGCGACTTCCGCCAAATACTGCGGATCGGTGGCCCCTTTTTCAGTTCCCAGATGCTCGTGGAAGAGCTGTCCCACGTCCTCCTTCTTCATGTGAATGGCCGGCAGCACGATGTGGCTCGGCGGCTTATTGTCGAGCTGCACGATCCGCTCGCCGAGGTCGGTATCAACGACTTCAATCCCGTGCCGCTCCAAAAACGGATTGAGATGACACTCCTCGGTCAGCATCGACTTGCTCTTCACGAGCCGTTTGACGCTGTGCCCTTGCAGAATCGAAAGCACAATCTCATTGTGCTCGGCGGCATCCTTGGCCCAGTGGACCTTGGCCCCCAGCTTCGTCGCCTGGGCCTCAAACTGCTCCAGCAAATCGGCCAGGCGGTAGAGTGTGTGAGCCTTGATCTGCGAGGCACACTCGCGAAGCGTCTCCCACTCCGGCAGCGACTGGGCCATTTTGTCGCGCTTGGCCCGAACGAACCACAGCGTGTTGTCGTGCCAGCGAGCCCGCTCTTTGTCCTTGATGAACTCCGCGGCCCGAGCGGGATGATCGACCTTCTTCTGCTTCGTGGCGACTTCGCTCATACCGGCCTCCCCGCCAAAATCTCGGCGATGTGCATCACGCGGATCGGCTTCTTCCGCCGGCGGATGAGCCCTTCCAAATGCATCAGGCAGGACATGTCGTTGGCCGTCAGCACCTGCGTTCCCGCTTGCTCATGGTCGTGGATGCGGTCCTCTCCCATCATGCAGGAGACCGCCTCTTCATTCACCGCGAACGTCCCCCCAAAGCCGCAGCACTCATCGGGGCGGGCCAGCTTGACGAGCTCAATCCCTTCCAGCCCTTTCAAAAGCTGCTCCGCCTTGCCGAACGATTTCCCCATCACTTCGCTGGAACTCGCCAGTCGCAGCTCCCGCAGGCCGTGGCAACTTTGATGCAGGCCGACTCGGTGAGGAAACCGGCCGTCGATCTTATCCAGCTTCAGCACGTCCGTCAGAAACTCCGTCAGCTCAAATGTCTTCTTCCGCAGGGCCTCGTAATCGGCCCGGCCGTGGAAGTACTCTTCGTAATGATGCCGCACCATCGCCACGCAACTGCCGCTGGGGGCGACGACGTATTCATAGGGAGCAAAGACCTGCAAGAACTTCTCCGCCAGCGGCTGGGCCTGCTCGGTGCAGCCCGTGTTCGCCATCGGCTGGCCGCAGCAGGTCTGGGCGGTGGGAAATTCCACGTTCACCCCGCATTGCTCCAGCAGCTCCACCGTGGCCATGCCGACGTGCGGATAGAGCTGATCGACGTAACAGGGGATGAAAAGTCCGACGGTGGGCATCATAGTTGTCCGCTCGCTCCGCATAGTAGGCCGCTCACTCCGTGAGCGGACAGTTCCCGTTGTGGGTGAATAAGATGATACCTCTCCTCGCCTCCGCCATCACGGTCCCGAGGGGTCTGTGGTGAAAATCCCCCGCCGTCTCACGCCATAACCCATTTCCTCAAAATCACTTACGACGAATCGGTTCCCAGGTTTTTCACCACCCTCCTCACAAGTGGGGATCCACACTAGCCCGACGCGCAAGCGAGGGAATTGGACGTCGCACCGGTGCAAAACGCATTTCCCTCGCTTGCGCGTCGGGTTGGTGTCGAAACACTGCAACGCAGGGTAAACCACTGGAGCGATTCATCTTATTCACTTGATTTTTCACGGCCGCCCTCCATTTCGCAACCTCTTTCCGTATATCGCTTTACGTCGATATTCATGATTCCTTTTCGTCTTAATCCGGCCATTCTTGATTCATAACTTCTGGTGTCTAGTCGCATAAGTCCTTATCTTCATTACCTTTCCGCACAGCCAAGGCCCTGAAACACTCACGGCAACCGGCCGCGCGATAAGCTCTTTTTTGTTTCGCTTTCTCCTCCTCGCTTGCCGTAACTCTCTTGCCTTCCACAACTTGCAACTCCCCAGACCTTGATTCATGTCTCAGGGCGATAAGCCGTGATCAGCAGCGATCACCTCCTGCCGTCCCCATGGGCAACGACGTACGCCGAGCACAACTCCGCGCGCATCGCACCCCATCCTTAAGATGCGCGAGAAGACTCTTTTGTTCACTATACACAAAAGAATCTTTTTCGCTTGGCGCGGGTGTTGGGGGTGCCACTGGCAGGCAAAGGGCGTCGAGGACTCATCCCGGCGAACACACGTTGCCGCCCTTTGACAGCCAGTGCGGATGGGCGAAAAGACGCCCCATCGCCGATGGTTTCCAGGTAAAGTCGCTCCACTCGGACGCTGCACTGGCTGACGAGCCGATGGTGAACTTGCACAAATAGCAATATCTTTCGTCGGCTCATCTGCCAGCGCCACCCTACCGCAACCTCCCGCCCGAATCTGTTGACAGCCGCACACTGAGAGGGAGACAATTGACGAAGTTCAGAAGCCGGATAGGCTGACCCTGTGCAGCTTGCTATCCAGATACGCTGACCGATTAGGCTGGTCGGTCTAATAATTGTTATCCGCTGAAGGTGATGCCAGCCGTGTCTGTCGAACTGAAGAAACTGGAGTGTGTCAAACAGAATGTCGGAACGAACTTCCCTCGCCGCCCGCTCTCGGAACTTGAGCTACTCGACCACATTCACGGCTGCATTGTGCTGCAGCCCGACCATGGGACGCCCTTCCATAGTTTTGGTTACTGGGACGCAAACGATGCGTGCCTTGGACAGTGGTTGACTGTATTCACCAGAATTCAGCAGCGTATCGACGCAGGCGGTGATTTCGTTTATGAATTCCCCTATCCCGATCAGGGGGATCCACGGCTTGAATTCATTTTTGCGGGTGACACCGCAACGATTCGGACAACCTATTACACGGACGATAACTGGACTGAAATTGAAGAGTCTTCTGAGCAATCAACGACGCGTCTGGAACTTGAGAAACTCGTTCGTGACGCATTGAGAATGATCCGGCAGACAGTTGTGGAGGCCAGCCCAATCGTGGGACTCGCCTGGCTCGAACGCAATCGTCGCGGATAACAAATCGTTGCACTTGACCGGGCCGGCATGACGGTTTTTCGAGACATCACGTTCCTTGCAGCTGGCCCGGCAAGTGAACGTAGTCGTTATGTGCCAATATCGAACATGAAGCCGCTGACCAAACGACAGTTCGACAGGCTTGCGCGCGAGTTGTTTGGCGGCGTTTTGAATCCACACGGTTTCACCTGCGACGATTCCAAACGATGCACTTTTGTGCGATGCGTCAACGATGACGTGTTTCATATCATCTTGCCCGATCCCGGAACACGTTGTGCTTGGTACGACATCAATGTCTTCCCTACTTCGCCGCGTTTCCACGACGACTTCGACGACAGATTCCCTGACGATCTTGGGTTCACCCTCGATTCTTGGTCGAAACTCAGCGAAACAGCGGGAATCGGCTTGGATCAACAGCAATTCAACTGCAAATACGAATCAAATATGCGAAATCGCTTCGAGAAAATGGTGGTTGGATTGCTGGAAAATGTGGCCATTCCGTTTTTGGATACAATACAGACTTACGAGGACATCCTTCCTCATTTGCGTGGACCGTTTACTCGATTCAAAGACGGCACATAACAATGGCATTAACGCGGAGCCGCCGATCGCGCGTTTTCAAATGGAGCATCAACCGCGGCGGCTCGGTTATGCCAGACGTTCGGTGGCTGAACCTTCCCGCTGGAAATGAACATGATTGACCGCGTCGCAATGATGGAATCGATCATCGTCGCGTGTCCGAGATTCGCGTCAACCTTTGACGCGTTCCTTGCTGAATGGGCCGACGAGACTGAATTACCGTATTACTTGGCGCTCGGAGATTTTTCGCGATACCTGATCCAACTCCTTGCGAACGACGAGCGTGATGAACTCACCACGGCATTCAAGATGATCGAACGACTTCATGTTGACGGTGACAAATATGTTCGCGAAGCCGCCACGATCGGAATACTTGAAAACCTACAGAACTCGAAATTGCACGAACGAACTGACCCCGATCAATTCCTCGCTTTTCTCCGACCAGTTTCGCTGAAGTTTTGGCACAAAGTCACAGACTTTTGGAAAAACGGTACAATCATTACGGATGACTGACCGTCAAACGTAGCGCACGCCACCGAACCATCGCATGCACGGGAGCGGCGGTGGCCAGCGGATTTTGAAAACAACGTCAACTCCCGCCGCCCCGTGATGCGGGACGTTGGGTGGCAGAGGGCATTGGGCCGAGCGACTGCGCGCTACTCGTTGGCCATTTCGACAGCCGTTCTACCGTTGAGTTTAGCGCTGCAGGCCGATCACAGACCCCGTTTGGGCTCTTTCCTCATCGCGGGCGCTGAATTTCACACGCGGCCACTTGGGAATAAATCCCCTCGCGGAAGGCTCTAAGAAACGGAGGAAACGCCATGCCCGAGAGCGCCAAAAAGTCCGCAAGCACCCATCGGTGGCTCCGTCTTCGCCGCTGGCTGGGGCGGGCTGGGTTGGCCTTTGCCCTCTTTTGGCTGGTCTACGGCTGCTTTCTGCTGCTCGGCTTTATTCCGGTCAATCGCGGCTATCGGGTGCCGCCAGCGGAGGACCGGGTGCGGATTTTTATCCGCTCGAGCGATATTCATACCGATTTTGTCTTGCCGATCTCGACGCCGGAGGCCGATTGGGGTGAATTGTTTCCCGCCCGCCAGTTTCGCGCCCCGCTGGGCAAGGCAAAATACGTCGCCATCGGCTGGGGCAGCCGCAGCTTTTATGTGGAGACGCCGACCTGGGGGGACCTGAAGATCAGCACGCTCTTCACGACACTATTCACCCCCAGCGAGTCGGTGTTGCATGCCGAGTATCTTGGAGAGGTGTCGCCCGGCCCCACCCTGCACGAAGTCCTCCTCTCGCGGCAACAATACGGGGAGCTCGCAGCCTTTGTGCGAGGCACCGTCGGCCAGACTGATGAAACCGGGGCCGCCGTGCTGGCAACCGACGTTTCGTACAGCGCTTACGACCGGTTCTATCTTTCCCGTGGCCGCTATCACCTGTTCAACACCTGCAATCAATGGACGGGGAGAGGACTGCATCGAGCCGGCGTGCCCACGGGCATTTGGACGCCGCTGGTGGTGCATGTTCGTTGCCAGTTGCCAAACTAGTCCGCTCACTCCGTGACCGGACATACCTTCACACGAAGCGTGGCGGCTCCCTTTAATGACGATTTTTTCGCTTTTTCGTCATCTGCCGCAAAAACTTCTCTTGACCCACCCTGAACCTTCCGATATTCAACGATAACGCGCTTGCCCCGGGGTTTTGCCGCGGTTGTTCCTGTCCTTGTCGCAAGGAGGTGACCGATGGCTACCCTTGTTTCTACGATCGGGTTGTTGGCATGCCTTTGCGGTTCTTCGCCGCGAGAGGATGTGGCGAGCGAACAGGTTGACCTCATGGAGGTCAATCACTTCTACGACGACCAAGGTCGGCACGTCTTCGACCAGGTGATTTTCTACGACTGGGCCGAAGGGCATGGCCGGCACATGGTCCGAGCCTGGCGGCTGGTGAAGAATCCCGCCCAACTCCCCCAGCGGAACTGGAAGGACGACAGCTACACCGCCCTGTGGTACGACAACGACGTGCTGCGGAAGGTGCAGGCCAAGTCGATGCGGGAATCCTGGACACAGTATGACCCCGAACTGGCCGAGCGGGAGTATTTGCCCAAGGAGAGACGCAAGGAATTGCAGCAGTCCACAAGAATCGCTCGCAAAACGGAACCCTCCCCAACGCCGGTCACCGCCACCGCAACGAACACCGCTCCTCCCAGTCCCCGAGTGGCGGAGCAGACGAGCGGCTCGACCAGCTCGCGGCTGCGGTAGCGTTAACGTCCCTTTATCAGCATCGTTTCGCGGCACTCAAAATCGAGTGCCTCGCGATAAATCCAGCAGGCATATCTTCGAATGCCTAGCCGGCACAGGAGCAGAATGAGAAACGCGGGTGCCACCACGTAACTCAGCGGGACAAAAACGAGAAGTGCCGCAGAAACCCAGAGGATAACCAACGCCGTGAAGGCGACAAGACCCGCCGCACGACGCCAATTCAGTGACAAAGGTACGCTGGTGCAAAAGAGCAACCAACCAAAGGTGTCCGCGAACAGGCCAAAGAGAATGGCAAACTCCACGGCCCACAGGAATGAGCAACTAATCAGGTTTGGGGCGAAGAGCCAATCGAGCGAAGCGATGGCCAGAAGTTGCGGCAGCCAGAACGGCAGCCGGCCGAGGATGATTTTTTGCTGCATGGCAATGAGTTCTTCCAGTCCCAGCGGATAAACCGGGTGGAGGCCGATATACGTCGGCTGCTGCTGTTTGGCCTGATACCAGCGCAGATGCACCAGCATGTCGACATACAAAATCATCAACAGCCACAGCATGAAACCGATCGCGATTACGCTGGTTGGCTTGTCGGGGTGATTACCGCATAAGGCGGCGATTTCAAATCCCGCCCAGGCAATCGCCACCCCCGCCAAGGTAATACCCGTGGAAATGAGCCAGGCGAAGCTCCACCGCGGATGCCCACGATAGACATATTCCACCAAAGTCCGCTGCCGTTTCGTCATCCAGCGGGAGATAAGCCCTTCCATCCAGCCGCACCGATCCCAGGAATGCCAGAGCTGGCAGCGAATTTTCGCAAGGATACTTTCCGGCGTGAGAGCAAGCGGCGAAGCGACCTCAGTCGCATCCGTGACAGGACCAACGTTGTGAATTGGTTCCGGAGATTGGCAACCTGCCTCCAAAGGGGTGGGAATGCCAGATTCAAAAACGGGTGTCACCTTGCCGTCCGCCCCAATCAGGATTTCCCGTATGCGAAAACCTTTCCGCAGCCAGTTTGCTGCATAAATCCAGGTCGCCCCAGTCGCGGCGATGTATCCGATGACGAGTGGGTGGGGTTCAAAAAAGAGATGGCAAAGGATGCCGTTCACCCAGCCGGTGGGAACCATCAACATCAGCTCGCTCATCCCCTGCAAGGGCGTCCAAGGAATGATCGAGGCCATCCCGGCAAACCAGATCAGCGGTATGGCGAATAGCCCGGCGAACACCCAATAGGCGTTCTGCTGGCGCGAGGTGCGGATGGCTGAGCACCAGAGGATGACCAGTGCCATCAAGTGCCAGGCGTTGAGAGGAATCGAAAGAATCAGCGCGGCGAGTTGCCAGGGGGTCAGATGCGCGGCAATGGCAATGCTAACGGCGAGCATCGCCAAAACATACGCAAGATAGACAAGTCCGCTGAGCCAGTTCCAATGGCTGCGGCGGTTGAGTTCTTCGTCGGATACCGGCCAGTAGGTTGCTGCCATCAAGTCCTTCTGCTGGCAGAAGCAAGCCCAGCCATTCATCAGGGCGGCCGAAGCGATGGCGGCGATGAGCATGGCCTGGCCGGCGAAAAGAGGGCCTATCTCGGGGGTCAGGCGGTTCAGTGGAGAATTTGTTAGATCCAAGAAGAGGTCGACGAGTGGCAGTTGCAAGGGAACTGTAAAGCTCAAAGGCATCATGAACAGTGCCGCGAAAATGATCGCCGGTGTCCCTAAACAGACTCCCAAACGCCATACCCAGTCCCAGCGATGGCGGCGGCGATACTCTTCGAGGATTGCAGGCGAACGGTGGATTTCCGCTCGCAAGAGTCGTCGCGTTTCGGATTCAAGATGGGAGCGGTTCATGACCGGGCCGCCTGATTCTCTGCTCCTTCGGCCGTCGTGGATTCGTCTTCATCGAGCCAGCGCGAGAGCAGTGCGGGGACATCCGTTTTCTGGTCCTTCAAGTCGTGCAGCGATTCCCACGCCACCAACCGCCCTTTGTTCACGACGCAGACGCGAGTGGCAAGCGACTCAACCACTTCTACAAGCTGGGTGCTGTAAAGTATGGTTCGGCCTCGCTGGACGGCTTCCTGACAATGACGGCGGAAGGCGTTGAGTCCGCGGGAATCCATGCCGGTGGCGAAAGGCTCATCGAGAATCCACAACTCCGGATCGACGGCAAGCAGCGCCACGAGCGCCGCCTTGTACATCTGGCCGCGCGAGAGCGTGCGCATGCTGGATTCCGCCACCGCCAGCAAATCAAATTCACGAAGCAGTGCGACAATTGTCTGCGGCAGTGTCTTGTCATCTTCTTTCTCGTACAGCCGCAGGAGCATCGAGATGTGGGCGAGCGGAGTCCAGTCCGGATAGACCGGCGCGAACTCCGGCAGAAAGGCCAGCCTGCGGCGAAGGTCCATTGCATCGCGGCCGAAGGGCTTGCCATCCATCTCAATCACGCCTGCGGTTGGCACGAGAATGCCGCCGAGCAGCCGCAGGAGCGTGGATTTGCCGGCACCATTCGCGCCGAGTACCGCCACGATTTCTCCGGGAGCAATTTCGAGGGACATTGCCTCCAGAGCTGCTACGGATCCGAAATGTTTGCGAACACCCTTGAGAGAAATTTGCATGTCTTGAGACTGCCTGGCCGTATGACGAATGCCCGCAAGGAGTTCGCTGACGGGCAACCGTTCTTGAACGGATTGCGTAAAGGCGGCAGCCGTAACAGCTTACGGCGTACTTTATCTCACTGACAGGCCTACTCCACCGTCACGCTCTTTGCCAGATTCCGCGGCTTGTCCACGTCGCAGCCGCGGAGCAGGGCGATGTGGTAGGAGAGGAGTTGCAGCGGAACGATGTTGACGAGGGGAGAGAGGAATTCCTCGACCTGAGGCACATAAATGACGTCGTCCGCCAGGCGGGCGGTTTCTTTGTCCCCTTCGGCGGTGATGGCGATGACGGGTCCACCGCGGGCTTTGATTTCTTCCAGGTTGGACATCACTTTGTCGAATACCGGTC
Organism: uncultured Pirellulaceae bacterium; assembly: GCA_964444865.1. GTDB lineage: Bacteria > Planctomycetota > Planctomycetia > Pirellulales > Pirellulaceae > SXOA01. Next base: position 62,565 of record CAYUJE010000001.1, read on the forward strand.
CTTGGGGCATGATGAAGACGCTCGGCGTCTCTTGATCCACGAGTGCAATCGGGCCGTGCTTCATTTCCGCGGCAGGGTAGCCTTCGGCGTGGATGTAGCTAATTTCTTTGAGCTTCAGCGCCCCTTCCAATGCGGTCGGAAAGTTGTACTGCCTGCCGAGGTAAAGGAAGGTCGAGGCGTGAGCGTACTTGGCGGCGATGCGGCGGATGTCACCACTTCTTTCGAGCGTCTGCTTGATGAGGTCCGGCGCGCCGCGAAGCTGTGTGATGACACGCCGCCCCGCTTCGTAGCTCATGTGCCGCATTCGGCCGAAATAGAGGGCCAGCATGGCGAGCGTGGTGACCTGTGACGTGTACGCCTTGGTGGAAGCGACGCCGATTTCCGGACCGGCATGCAAATAGATGCCACCGTTGGCCTCTTGGGCGATGGTACTGCCGACGACGTTGCAGATCGACAATGCCGGATGCCCCTTCCGCTTCATTTCGCGGAGCGCGGCCAGCGTGTCGGCCGTCTCTCCGCTTTGCGTGATGGCAAACAGAAGCGTTCCCTGGTCCAGCGGCGGATTGCGATACCGCAATTCACTGGCGTACTCCACTTCCACGGGAATGCGAGCCAGTTCCTCAATCAAATACTCGCCGACAAGTGCCGCATGCCAACTGGTGCCGCAGGCCGTGAGGATGATGCGATTGACTCGGCGGAGATCCTGCGGTGAAAGATTCAAGCCGCCAAACACCGCCGATGCATCCTCGTCACTCAGCCGCCCGCGCATGGCCGCCGTGATCGACTCCGGCTGCTCGTGGATTTCCTTGAGCATGTAATGGGGAAAGCCACCGAGTTGCACGTCGGTGGACTCAATGGCCAGATCCTGAACCGAGTGCTCAATGCGCCCCTGATCGCGATGCTCAATCTGCAGGGTGTCGGCAGTGATAATCGCGATTTGATGGTCGGCGAGGTACACGATTTTGTCGGTACGGCCGGCGAGAGGAGAGGCGTCACTGGCGATGTAGTGCTCCCCTTTGCCGACTCCCACGACCAGCGGACTGCCGAGCCGAGCCGCCACGATGACGCCAGGATAATCGCGAAAGAGCATCACCAGTCCATACGTCCCCCGGAGTTGGCTCAGCGTCTTCGTCACTGCGGCCAGCAGAATGGCATGCGGTTCATCGGTGGGAAAATCGTCATGACGGGCTTCCAATTCCTCCAGCGAACTGGCGACCAGGTGAGCGACCGCTTCGGTGTCGGTGGAACTGTGGAATTGGTAGCCTTCCGCCTGCAGCTTCTGCTTGAGGCTTTGATAGTTTTCAATGACGCCGTTGTGCGCGAGTGCGACAACTCCGTTTCCACCAAGATGCGGATGGGCATTCGCCTCGGAAGGAATGCCGTGCGTGGCCCAGCGCGTGTGGCCGATGCCGAGACTGCCGGGAGTTGGAGTCGCGACAAGCTTAACCGCGAGGGCATCAATCCGGCCAACCGCCTTCGCGAGATGAAAATCTCCACCCCCCGTTCGCGTGGCAATTCCGGCGCTGTCATAGCCGCGATATTCCAGCCGGCGCAGCCCTTCCAGAAGAAAATCCGCTGCCTGCTTTTTTCCGACGTAACCGACAATGCCGCACATGGTTTGGTGCCCTGATATGCCTGGAAATGATGATTCCGCCACTGCGCGGAACGAGCAAGGATAGCTTGCCCTTCGGCCCCTTCGAGCGGCTGCGGATCGTAGCAGAAAATCCGGTTATGACGAAGCCAAACCGGCGCCCGCTTCACACGTTCTTCACGCCCGCTTCGCGGGAGTTTCCCGCACTTCTCCCCGAAGCTTCACCTTTAGCTAGCGGCGGCTTCATCGGCATCGTGACACTTAGGAGGCAAGAGAACTGACCAGAGCATCCTTCAACCCACGGAAGAACCCATGTCCTTTTGCAATACGAACAGGCTTTCGACGCAGGCCCCAGGATGGTGCCTCCCTCGAATCCGGCCTCGACGCGGTTTCACACTGGTTGAATTGCTGGTGGTGATTGCCATCATCGGCATTTTGATAGCCCTGCTTCTCCCGGCGATCAATCTGGCTCGTGCCGCCGCTCAGGATGTGGCCTGCAAAAACAATCTGCGGCAAATCGGAACGGCGCTCCACGCCCATGCGGTCAAGAACAACGGCCAGATGTGTACGGGAGCATTCGACTGGCTGCGAGACGGAGCGGTAACGGACAAGGGCTGGGTTGCGGACCTGGTCAATGCGGGAATCCCTGTTGGCAAGATGCTCTGCCCTTCCAATGAGGCGAAGCTCTCAGCGACCTATGTGGACTTGTTGAACGTCGATGCGACCTCCTTTCCCACCAATGGATGCGTTGATTTGCTTGGACGGCCTCAAAGCTATAACCCCGACGGCAGCCCTAAGCCCGCTCCTTGCCGCAACATCGCCACTTCGGCCATGGCCAGCGGACCAAGCGAGGCCAGACGTCTCCTCGTCGAGCAACAGATTTATCTCAAGCACTACAACACCAATTACACCGCAAGTTGGTTCTTAGTCCGTGGTGGCATCCGACTCGATTACAGCGGCAATCTGCTCGCCAGCAATCCGGCCTGCGGCACTGGGCTCTGGAATCCCAACAGCTGCACTGGGCCGCTGCGGCAATCGACGATTGACAATTCGGGCACACCAGCAAATTTCGTCCCCATCATGGGAGACGGAGCCTTTGGCCTTTCCTCGCTTTCACAAACCGTTGGCGACGTCCCCGCCGGTTCGTTTGTCGTGCAGCCCTACACCGCGGGTCCGGTTCTGGCCACGAATGGAGCCTTCGGCCAGGCATTCAGCCCACCTGTTTTTCCGAACGGAACACCCCGCGAGGGAGCCAGCGGCTGGTGGGGAGTTTGGAACAACCAGGCCCTGCAGGACTATCGCAACTTTGGCATGAATCATCGCAATAGCTGCAATGTCCTGTTTGCGGACGGCAGCGTGCGTGGAATTTCCGACCCCAATCGCGACGGACAACTCAACAACGGTTTCGCAGCCGGCGGCGGCTTTGCGGATAACGTGCTGGAAGTCCCCGCCAACGACTTTTACAGCAAATCCAGCCTGGGGACCGGTAATCCCTAGGTCCAAACATTTCGGTTTACTTTCTATTCCCTGTTTTTAGTCAAGGAGATTGTTCGCATGAAGAAACGTGGCTTTACACTCGTCGAGCTGTTGGTGGTGATCGCCATCATCGGCATCCTGGTAGCCTTGCTGCTGCCAGCAATCACTCGGGCTCGCGAATCGGCTCGCGACACCGCCTGCAAGAACAACTTGCGGCAATTCGGCATCGGACTTCAATTGTTTGCGGACAAGGACCCCGCCGGCCGCTTCTGCAGCGGTAACTGGGATCAGCGCCGCGACGGCTGCATGGACACCTATGGCTGGGTCGCCGACCTGGTCAACATTCAAGCGGCTCGTCCGCAAGATATGATGTGCCCCAGCAACCCACTAATTGGTAACGAAAAGTACAATGACTTTATTGGCGGCAACATTACCGGCAAGGACGGGGCTGACCCAGCCAAAATCGTCGCTGGCATGTGCGGTCAGGCAACTTGGGGCGGAGCACCTACTGGATATTCCAATGCGACGCAGCCCCAACGCGGCAACCTTCTGGCGCGAGCACTTCTCGACCGTGGATACGGAACCAACTACGCTGCCAGCTGGTTCCTGGGGCGCAGCGCTCCCAAGCTGGTTTCGAACACGGCCAGAGACAATTTTCTCACCTATACCACGGACCCCAACTCCGCCAACTGGGAAGGTCTCAAGGGACTTAGTTCATCCCTGGGACCGCTAACTCGCCGATTGTTGGAAACTAGCCCGGTGGTCAGCTCGAATATCCCGCTCTTGGCCGATGCCTGTGCCGGTGATATCAACGAAGCTTCGCTTACAAACGACATTGCCTATGGCCCGACCGATCCTTGGGGCACTGCCTCGGCCAATGCTGGTTCCAAGACCTTTATGGTTGCCGGTCAATTGCTGGTGGAAGCTGGTACGGATGGTCCCTCCTATTTCGACAGCACTTCCAATACGCTCAACTTGATCCTCGCCTCCGGCGCGGAATTGAAGACGCAGTTCGCCTGCGAACGCGCGGGAAATTGCCCGCCTCCCGTGGGCGGAAACGCCGGCACCAAGACCTACCTGCAAGACTACCGCGATTTCTTTGCCATTCACGGTGGCGGCCGCAATTCGTCTTGCAACGTGCTGTTCGCGGACGGCTCGGTGAAGCGGTTCTCGGACTTGAACAACGACAAGTTCTTCAACCCCGGTTTCCCGATTCCCCAGGGCCTGACCGACAGCGACTATCTGAAGATCGGCTACTTCCCGGACACGACCCCGGATGCTGCTGAGCTGCCCCCGGGCGAAATCTTCAGTGGAGTTTTGCTGCAAAACCTGAACAAGGTCAAGCTGGACTAAGTCTGTTTTTGGACGAAGGCCCGGCTGCTGCAAGGCAGCCGGGCCGTTTATTTTGTCATTTCTTTGTGAAGGTCCGCAAAAATGCTCGCGAAGTTTTCGATTGGTCTGGCGATCGTGTTCGGCCTGCTCCTTCTGTTTCTGGTCACCGTGGTCGCGAATACTCGCTTCACGATGCCGCATCCCAAGGATCCCAGTGTCAGAATGCTGTTGACGGACAGGGGGGCCGTTCTCCTTTCCGAAATCGAAAGGCATGAAGCAACCGCCGCGCGAAAAGCCGGTTTAGGAGTTCCAAAGGTCGAAATCATCGAGCCTGTTTTTCATTTTGGCCAGATGGAGCCTCAGACCACGGGAAAACATTCCTTTGAGGTTCGCAACGCGGGAACGGCAACGCTCACTTTGGATGTGGCGGGAACGACCTGCAAATGCACGGTCGGCGGAGTCAGCTCGAACGAAGTCCCACCGGGGGAGAAGGCCTTTGTCACGCTCGAATGGAACACGGGCTACAAATTTCAGACCTACTCGCAGTCCGCCGAAGTCCGCACCAACGACCCGGCGAAGCCGTCTTTTTCGCTCGCCGTGGAAGGACGGGTCCGTCGCCTGTTTGGCGCTGAAGAAGAGGAATTAGTAGTGCCCGCAATCATACCCGGCAATTCAGTGACCGCGGACGCGATCGTGTACTCCCAAATCTGGGAAGAGATGGAAATTGTCGATGTCAAAACAACGCTCCCCGGAGTTGGCATTCAATTTCTGCCGATGGTGGATGAACACGACCTCAAGCGACTCGAGGCCAAATCCGCGAGGATTTTGCGAGTGACGGTTCCTGGAGACTTGCCGACGGGCGAGTTCCGGGACGCCATCCGCATCAAGGCCGCGCCGGCCGGCAAACCGCAAGATGTTGCCGAATACGAATTGCCGCTCCTTGGAAAGACTCTGAAGCGATTTTCGATTCACGGTCTGTTCAGTGAGGACGACGCCTTGCTCATCGGGCAAGTTCCACACGGTGCCGGCAAGACCGTGCGGTTGGCAGTCAAATTGCGGGACGAGGACTTATCGCTGCCGGTTCAAAAGATCGAGGTGGAGCCGGCCTTTGTAAAGGTATCCCTGGAGCCTCATCAGGAAGCGGATTTAGCGACTCCCGGTCTTTATGACTTAACCCTGGAGATTCCTGCCGATGCTCCCATCTGCCAGTACATGGGGAATCCGCAGGGGAGCTTGCGAATCACCACCAGCCATCCGCGGGTGCCGGAGATCAAGTTGAAACTGCGGCTGTCCATCGTTCCCTAGCGATTGGTCGAACTTCCGTCCTTTAACCTCCAGAAGTCCCATGAATGCAGCCGTGAGTACGGCCATTGTTTGCCGGCATTGCCAGAAGTCGAACCCCGTCGAGCGAAAATTCTGCGGCGGCTGCGGAGAGACCTTGTGGGAGAAATGCCCCGCATGCTCCGCAGAGATCCCCGGAAGCGAAACGTTTTGCGGCACTTGTGGCGTGGATGTCCGGGCAAAGCGGCAGGGAATCGAAGCAGAATTGCGAGAGAAGTTTACGCGGGCTCTCGCCTTGGCGGCAGCTCATTCTTACCCTCAAGCGTTTGCATTGCTCCAGGAATTGTCAGGCGCAAGCAACCTCTGCGCGGAAGTAGCCGCTCAAGCGGCGGCGGAGATTCCCGAGGTGCAAGCTCGCGTTAAGCGCCAGAAAGAACTGGCCGAGTTGACGTTTCAGCAGGGAGCAGAGTTGCTTGCCAAGAAGTCCTACGAAGCAGCCGTGCAGGTCTTACAATCGATCCCGCAGCCGCTGCGGACAAAAGAAATGAATGACTGCCTGGAGCGAGCTCAAAGTCAGTGGAAGGAACTACTGTCGCTCAGCGGCGAGATTCGCGAGTTGGTGGAATCGAAGCGGACCATGGAATTGTTTCCCAAGCTCGAACGCTTGCTGGCTCTCAAGCCCGAACATGCCCAAGCGCTGAAACTGGCGGGGCAACTGCGGGATCAACTGCTAGGAGTTGCGGCCAGAAAGCTGAACGAGCACCTCTATGCCGAAGCGGCGAAGTTACTGGAGCAGATCCCGGACTTTGTCCAGAACGCTGAAGTGGCGACGGCCCTCGACAAGGCGCAGGAACTTTCGGCCCTGCTGTTGGAACTGCGAACCGCGCCCCTGGCAACTCCCACCACTTTGGCACTTGCCCAAAAGCTGGTGAAATTCGCCCCCACCAATGCCGAAGTAGCGAAGCTGGCCGAAGAGCTCAAGATGCGCGCAACCACCAGGCCAGAGCCGGCTCGCGCCGCAGCGCCGGTTTGGATCAAGGCGCCGCAGCGAACCCGCGTGGCCATGCCCGTGGATTGGCTGGGGTATTTCACGCGGCTGAGTTGCGAAGACGCGGCGGGGAACAAAACCTGGCGGGATTCCCCCGGTCAATTCTGGACGGCCTTGGGACTGGCGCTGCAAGGAATTGACGAAGCGGACACGTCTCTGAATCTCATGCCCACTACCAAGAGCAGCTTGCTCAGTAAGCTCCCCTTTTCATTTGGTAAAAAGGGACCAACGGCTGCCTGGGGGATCGATCTGGGTGAGAGCGGTCTGCGAGCGATCAAGCTGAGCAAAGATCCCAAAAGCGGGGCGATCAAGTTAGAAGCCTGTGAACGCGTTCCGCACGCTCAGACACTTGCACAAATCGACCAGACGTCGGAACGGGAAGCTGCCGCAACGGCAACGCTGAAAGCGTTTCTCACCAGAGCGAAAGTGGAAGAAACCCATGTCGTCGCGAGCATGTCCAGTCAGCGTGTGTTAGGTCGCTTTTTTGATCTTCCGCCAATGGCCGGCAAGAAAGTCGCCGAAGCAGTCCAGTTCGAAGCCAAACATCAAATTCCGGTACCGCTCGAAGAGTTGGCATGGGCTTACGATGTGCAAGGTCCGGCAATCGCGGCTGGCAGCAAGGAGCCGGACGAACGGCCTCGCAAGATTCTGCTGGTGGCCTCCAGACTATCGCATGTTCAATCGCAACTGGCTCTTTTCAAGGCCGCGGGCATTGCAATTGATGAACTCGTGCCGGACAGCATCGCCCTTCACAATGCATTTCAATTCGAATTCCACGCCGAGCCTCAGAAGACAAACGCGCTGATCGACATCGGCTTTGATACGACGAACTTCATCGTCAGCAGTCCAAGAAACTTGTGGTTTCGCAGCTTCGGGATGGGGGGAGAGACATTCACGCAGGCACTGGTCAAGCAATTTCAATTAACCCGCGAACAGGCGGAAGAACTCAAACGCAATCCGGCAAAGGCCCGCCGCTACTCGCTCTATTGCGCGACCCAGGAGTCCCTGTTGGTGCAGTTAGTAAGTGAAGTGGAGCGGTCGCTGGCGAGTTACAGCCGCTACAACTCCCATCAGCCCGCCGAGCGGCTCTATGGTCTGGGGGGAGGCTTTCAGACGCATGGGCTGCTGCGGTATTTGCGGTGTGGGAAATAGTGAACCCTCGGTGTTAGCGGCTCGATGAGAAGGCGAGTGTTTGCCTGACCCTATTTCGGCGGAAAACGGATGTTGCCTGGTTGCGGATCGAAGTAGTGGATGCCATGTCCCCGGAGCGCGGCCAAAACTTTACGCACTAAAGGCCACTGGTGAGGTTCGTACAATTCCTCTCGTTCCGCCCACAGCGTCGCCAGCGTTTCTTCGGAGAATTCTGGCGGGGCGTCGAGATAGGCTTTGCCAAAATCGAGCACACATGGCGGAGCGACAATGCTCATCTCGACGACTTGCAGAATGTTGTCATAATCAATCAGGTACGGAAGTGCGAATCCTGCAAGTACGGTCACTTCGTCTTCCAGCAATCGAAGATAGCATTCTCTCTCGCGAAGATAAGTTTCACTCCGCTGGATAGCTTTGATGGCTGAATTTCGAGTAGACTTCCAAACCGCTCCATCCATTCCGAATCCCAAACGTTCCCCAAGTTGAATTGACTTCTTAGCGGCGTATTGAGCCGCAATGCTTTCAGCTTGGTGCAAGGAGAATGTCATGATCGCTCCCGCGGAAAATTCCTCCACGGATGTTGCCGGCTGGGTCATCATCGAAGGTGTGCGGCACGCATTATGGCAGATTGGCCCTGACCGGTTAATGCTGCGGCAATCCGTGGACTTCTCGCCGCGAACGGCAGAAGTGGTGCTCTCCATCGATGGAGTGGAAAAGCGGATGCCGGTCTTTCTCCACGCAGGCAGCTCCCTGACAGCTCCTTTTGTTCCCTATCGCAAGCTGGCCGACATTCCTCCGGCAAGTCCGAATTCTCGCGAACTAGACATTGCTTGACCGCGTAGCAAAGAGCGCTACGATACTTAAGCAGTCTTGTGAACTGGAATGCGGCGATAGTGTCCGCTAGCAGGTTCCAAGACAGCATTTCTCGCCTCAAGACTCGATGACCGAGTGCGGCTCATCGGCCCAGATCCAGGGCCTGCCGCGATTGCCAGCCAAGGATGGCGCTAGAGCGCGTCTACTTCTTTAGGAGTCTGGCAAGATGGACCGTATTTGCGGCCGCCGGAGGGCGGTCATGAGTGTTCTGATTCTGGCAAGTCTGCTGGCGATGGCTACCTTTGCGGCACCAGCGTTCGCGGAGCCGCCGCGGGTCGTTTTCGACATGCCCTATGCGATTAGCTGCCGGGATGTGACGCCGCCGGAGTTCGCCGCCGCGAATCCGCAGGACAAGCTGGTCGAGGTGAAGCTCGGCATTTCATCCTTGCTGCAAGCGGGCAAAGAGAAAGACCTGTCTCAGTACTTCATCCGCATGGAAACACCGCAGCGGACCATGCAGATCCACGACTTCCTCCCCAAGACGGCTCACGATAGCCTGCAAGGGAACACGACCATCACGAAGAACTCCGAGACGACGTATTCCCTCGGCATCAACCTCACCGGCCACTACCAGGCGTTTACCGGCACCGCCATCAGCCCGGGCATCAGCCAGAAGAACGGCACCTGCGTGAAATACGACCTGCTGCCGCCGCTGGAGACGGTGACGGCCAGCGGCACCATCCTCCGCGGCAGCGGGGCCTACTTCAAATTGAAGTCGTCGGAACGGAACCTGCTGGAAGGGGAGCGGGACTTCGCCCTGATCGTCCGCGTCCCGCGCGGCTGGCGCGGCGACTACTTGCATGTCCGCTGCGAAGCCGAGGGAATCGCCCGCGGCCTGATCAGCTCGTTCGACCAAAGCCAACTTTGCGGCCAACGGGACTTTTTGATCTCGCTCTACCTGGAAGGGGACGTCGAAGCTCGCCGCACAGCCGAGGAACTTTCCCGCGCGGAAGTTCATCTCCGCAACGTTGCCCACGCCAAGGCCAGGGAAATCCAGCAACGGAGCATCCCCTCATTCACATCGCAACTGGGCCTCACCTCCGGCTCCTCTGCCATTCCCACCGATTGGCAAGCCAAGCTTCTCTTCAGTCATCCCTCCCGAGTCTCCATTCCCAAACGGCTGCCGCGAGAAGTCGTTCAAGCGGCACAAGAATTCCAGAATGCACAGCAGGTCCTTTCGCTATTAAGTGGCTGGAAAATGCTGTCGGCCGCGAACTGAGAAACAGTTTTTTGGGGGCAGAATAATGGTGGGCAGAATTATAAAGGCGAAAGAGAAAGAATCCACAGCGGCCTTCCTCTCTGATTATTCTGCCCATCATTATTCTGCCATTATCTTCGTTCCCTCGTTCCTCCTTCAATCCACAAAAATAAACTCGTTGGACATCAGCAGTGCCTGGATGAACTCTTCGAACTCCTTGGCGGATGGTGATGGTCCCAGAAAACTGTGCGCCAACTTGCGCTCGGATTCGTCGGGCGGGCGCTGCAAAATGACCTGGTAGATTCTGTCGATCCGCTCCGTTTTCTCGGGCCGAGAAGCAACGTCGCTCCGACTGAGGACGCGACCCGCAATCTGCTTGACGAACGGTCCGTTCATCAAGTACAGCGCCTGCGGCGACACCGTTGTTAAATCACGCTGCGGGCTGCTGGCGTTGGGGCTGGGGAAATCGAAGACGCTGAAGATGCCGGGGAGGTCCTGCCGGTCGATGAAAGAATACATCGTCCGCCGCGGAATGAAGTTGCCGCCGAGCAGATCTTCCGACTTGCCGCCGAGACGCGAATCTAACTGTCCAGTGATAGCAATCAGCGAATCTCGCGTTGTTTCAAAATCGAGCCGCTGGCGATTCGTCTTCCAGAGCAAAAGATTTTCGGGATCCGCGGCCGAGCCCTCCGGCCGGTCGAGGCTCGCTTGCTGCCAGGTTGCGGAATTCAGAATTTGCCGATGCAGTTTCTTCAGCGACCAGCCGCCGGCGACGAGATCGCTCGCCAGATAATCGAGCAACTCCGGATGCGAAGGTGGGTCGCTCCGCAGACCAAAATCGCTCGGGGTGCGAACCAGTCCCGCCCCAAAATGCCACAGCCAGGCCCGATTCACCAGCACGCGCGCCGTGAGCGGATTCGCCGGGTCCACAATTGCCTTCGCCATTTCCAGTCGCCCACTCCCCTGCGTGAACGGTTTGCGGTCCTGGCTCGCCACCGCCACAAATTGCCGCGGGACGGCTGAACCTGGGCGATACGGATTGCCGCGAAGAAAAATCCGCGGTTCAAAGGGCTCTTCGTCGTCCAGTAGGACCATCGCACGGGGTGGCGCGGCCGGCGCGGTCATGAGCCAAGACTCCACCTCTTTGAGCAGACCCTGGTACACACCCTGCGATGCCCGGTCGGGAAGGAGCGTCAAAAATCCCCAGCCGAACAGCAGCGGGATGTTGGCGGGGACCCCTTCGGCATAAAGCTCCTGACGAAGCTCTTCCTCCGCAATGTCCGCCAGCCGAGTCGGCGGAGGGAGTTGCTTTTCGCTCGCCTGCTTGAGTTGCCCTTTCCATTTCGCATCGACGTTTTTCAAGACCTCTCCATAGACCGCAGCGACATCATTCAAGGAGGTCAGCGGCTTCTCGGCAAGCCCCTTCATCACCAGCGGATTGAGCGGACCAGACTCCTTGGCCAGCAGCGCTAGAATTGGTGGTGCTTTCTCGCTGAATTGCTCCGGCGGAAGTTCCGCCAGGGCGTGCCAAGGTTGCCAGACTGGATGCGGGGACCCCTTCGTCTTCTCAAGATAGTTCTGCCACCGCACGATCATTGCGGGGTTCAATTCTCCCGGGTCCGTCAGCAGCATAAAGTCCTCGACAGCCGGCTTCTTCCGGGCGGCATCGGCGGCGAGCAGATATTCCGCGCCGCGAGTCCGGGCCCCGGCGACGATGGCCGCGTGCTTTTCCTGCACGAAGGCATCCAGCTTCTGCTGGCGGCGGGCGAGTTCGAAGGTGAACTTGGGATAATCCTCCCCTTCGGTCGGCGGCGGCGTGAACTCCGGCAACACCAGTGGCTCGCGGCTGCTGCGGAGAATGCCGTAGAGCGAGTAGTAGTCGGCCGTCGGGATGGGGTCGTATTTGTGGTCGTGGCAGCGGGCACAGGTGACGGTCAGCCCCATCAGCCCGCGGGTGACGACATCAATCCGGTCGTCCAGAATATCATGCACATTCCCCATGTAGTGCGGGCCGAGCGTGAGGAAACCCATCGCCGTCAGCGGCCGTTTGTCCTCCCCCAGTTCGAGTTGATCTGCCGCCAGTTGCTCGACGATGAAGCGGTCAAACGGTCGGTCCTCATTGAGCGAGCGGATGACATAGTCGCGGTAAGTGTAAGCCCACGGGTAATTCTTCTCCTCGAAAAAGACATACCCCTTGTTGTCGGCATAGCGAGCCACATCCAGCCAGTGCCGCCCCCACCGCTCCCCATAGCGAGGAGAAGCGAGCAGCCGATCGACGAGCCGCGGCCAGGCATCGGCTGATGCATCCTGTTCAAACTCAGCGACCTCCTCAAACGTCGGCGGAAAACCAAGCAGGTCAAAATAGGCGCGGCGAATGAGCGTCCGTTTGTCCGCTTGGGGTGAGGGGGCTAACTTCGACTCTTGAAGTTTCGCGATGACGAACTTATCCAGCGGACCTTCGCCCCCCGCGACATCGGGAATAGCCCGCTTCGCCACGGGTTGAAACGCCCAGTGAACCTTCCAAGCATCCCCGGCCTTCACCGGCACCCCTTCCGGCCACGGCAGACCGAGTTCCACCCAGCGGGTCAGGGCGGCGACGACTTCCGGCCGGAGAGTACCATTGGGGGGCATTTGCAAGTCGGCTTCGCGGCGGATGGCTTGCACCAGCCGGCTCTCCTTGGCGTTCCCCGCAATCGCTGCCGGACCGCTATCGCCCCCTTTCAGAACTGCCTCTCGGGTATCCAGCCGCAGCCCCCCTTCCTGCTTTTGGGGTCCGTGGCAGGAGAGACAATTGGCGGCAAGGAGAGGGCGAACCTGCTTTTCAAAGAAATCGAGTTGCTCGGCCGGGAATCCCTTCGCCGGGTCCGCAC
>CAYUJE010000002.1:0-5701 GCA_964444865.1 uncultured Pirellulaceae bacterium
TCGCACTCGGCCGCGATAGCAAGAACGTCGTCATCGGCAAAGGAAAGCTCGACGTTGTCGGCCTCTTCAAAGCCCTCCGCGACATCAAGTTTCCCGCCGACGGCTCTTTGGCCCTGGAATACGAAGCCCATCCGGAAAACCCCATCGACGAAATGAAGGCCTGCATCGCCGTGGCCAAAGAGGCGATTGCCAAGGTTAACTCCTAAGCAAGATTTCTCACCGGCGAGCGGACGCTGTCCGCTCGCCGGTGGTGTTACTTGAGTTGCCCCCGCACCACCGGTTGCTCGTTATTGCGGTTCTGCCGGGCCACCCTGTCGGCATTTTGAGCCTGGCGACCGGCGGTCCGTGCCTGGGCGCTGGCTCTGGCCGCGGAGGTGATGCGGGAGAGGAGATCAGGAGAGACGCTGTCCACCACGTAGATTTCACTGTTATTTTCCGGTCGCTGTTTGGAGCGAACGATGACCACCACCTCCAGGTCGTCCCCAGCAGGTTCAGAACTCTCGTAGTCGGCGGGGTTCACCGAAGGCATCTGGCTGGGAAGTTCCGGCAGATTCACTGGATTGGGCGCGGCTGCGAAAGAAGCAGGTTCTGGTGGGGCCGGTGATGGATCTTGCGGAATCGGTTCCGATACTGGTACCTCGGCGGCGGCCGCTTTCGTCGAGGCTCGCTGATAAATTGCTTGCAAATTGAATTTGTCGAGTTGCCAGTGAACGGTCGGCAGGGAAGCGTACATCCCTTCGTTATCGGCTTCGTTGGCCGCGTTGCAGACCCCGATGAGCAGGCCTTCCGCGGAGAACAAACCGCCGCCGCTCCTGCCGTTGGCGGGAATCCCTGCCACATTGATGTTCGGCTTGCTGGTGAAGCGGTTGATGACCGTGACGCGGCTTTCCTGGATGGTTGGTTCTCGCCCTTCGCTGCAGCCGATGGTGAAGACGCGATCTTGCGGACGGGCGACATACTCCTTGGGGGCAACTTGCATGGGCGTGACCCGAACGCCCGGCCAGATGGTGACGAGGGCGATGTCCCGCTTGTCGTCGAAGTCGAGCAGTTGCCCTTCCACAGCGCGAACCTGGCCGCCGACGAACAAATCGACGGTAATTTTTCCCTTCCCCTGCGAATCGCGAAACAAATGCCCGCAAGTGATGATGAGGGCTTCTTCGGCCTTCGCTTCTTCGTTGAAATGCGTGTCGATGATGGTCCCCGAGCCGACGCCGGCACCGCGGCCGTCCAGGTCGTCGACATGCAGCCGAACGGCGGCATCCAGGGGGGACGGGCGAGCGGCCTCGGGGGATTGGCCCCGAACGACGAGCGTTTCCGCGGCGGCTTTGGGCAGCCGACGCGGAGTTGGGCTAACCCGCGGTGGCGGATTACTGCGAACGGATTGCACTGCGGGGTTATCCCCGGCGGCCAGAGCGGCAAACAGAACGAGAGCGGTGGCAGCGGTCATGGCTTCCCTCCTTGGAAACGGGCAGGGAAGCGCCGTGCGGGCGGTGAGCATCCCTGCTTGTGGGCCCTGGATCGTTCCGCGCCCGAAGGCACGCCCCCTTTTGCCATCATCCTGACGGCAGCAGCGGGCAGAGCATGGTGTGTGGCGGCAGGGTCCAACCCCTTTCGCCGGTCAATACTGCCAACAATGTGTCCCAGGTTTGAAATTTCTACAAGAGCAGTTTTGGGCATCCTGCAAAATCGCGGCTCGGAACGAATGAGCGGGCAGTTTCGCTCGATGAAAGCACGTTTTGTGCCGCGGAGCGAAAGGGCCGCTATAATCGCATTCGCCATGCTGAACTTCCACATCATCTTGCAATCCGCCACCCAGCCCTGGAGCGTCACTTTCGACGCGGCTTTCGCGGGCTTGGAGCAAATCGCTGGTCTCTTCATCGAGCCCGATGGCTCCTTTTTACTCGTCAGCCGACCGGGCGAGCCCAAGTGGCAGGTGGAAGGGAATTTGTATGACCAGGGACCGAGCCTGGCATACGTAGAGATGAAAGGCTGTTGTCCTGAAGAGCGGCTGGATGAACTGCTGCGGCCGCTGGGCTGGCCGGAAGTGCCGCTGGTGTTTCAGAGGGTGCGAGAGGGAACGACGCTTACGGAAGCGGAGTTTCGGCAAGCGGCGGGAATTTTGGATCCGGGTTAAAACTCGCGGTTCGCCGTGTTGCTAGCAAAATAATTGCTACGCCGAAGGCAACACCGAAGGCAGCCCCGACGAGCCAGAGAATGGGAAGATGCTGCTGCTCTTGGACGCCGATGCCAACTTTGGCCAGGTCATCCTGGTATCTGCCAATGAGGACGAGCAGCCCGTTATGGGTCGCATGGAGCAGCATACCGGGGAAAACGCTCTTCGTTCGCCAGCAAATCCAGCCGAGAACGAGGCCCAGGAGTGTGCTCGGCAGCAGCCTCACTCCCCCCACGCCACCACTTACAAACACATGGAACAGGCCGAACAGAATTCCCGTTGCCCCAATCGCGGCCCATCCAGGAATACGACCACGGAGCGAGCCGAGCAAGTAGCCGCGGAAGAACCATTCCTCGCAGATAGCGGGGGCAATGGCCATCGTCCCCACGAGCAGAAAGGGATTCAGGTGCTTGATCTGTTCAAAAATTTCTGAATTCGCCAGCTTTTTGAAGTCCACGCTCATCCAATTCAGTCCCTGCGTGAGCAAGACGATTTCATGAGCGAAGGTCCATAGAGAAAGACCGAGGCACAGAGCGCCGACATAAGACAGTCCCTGCCCAAACCGCAACTGAAATCCTTGGAAAAAATTGACGAACTGCAAGCGGGAAATCCCCAGTGGCACCGCCAGATAGAGAAAGCCACCGAGCGCTGCGGAAAGGAGGAGGCGATTTTCCAATGACACTTCCGCCGAACCGAGGGCGAACAAACCACTGAGCACATTCTGCAAGGCAAACACCACGGCCGCACAGAGGGCTGCGCCGGTTACGGTCGGCTGCGTACGCAGTTCCTTGGGCCGGCGGAAGAGGTCGGCCCAGCTACCCTGGCTGCCATAGAGAATGGCGTCGCTGCCGAAAATCCTGGCCGCCAGTGCCAGAGCCGCGATGCCATAGAGCGCCGTAGAAACGACAGCCGCTCCCGCGAGCAGTGGATTGATTTCTCCCTGCAAAACATCCCGAGCGAGCAAGACGATATTTACCAGCGGCACGACGGCCAGCGAGGCGCTCAATTGAATGCCAGGCATCACGCTCAAAAATCCTGGGGCAATCGCCAGCAGCATGAACGGAATCAAATAGGCCTGCGCCTCTTTGAAACTCCGGGCAAAGCTGGTGACCGCTAGCAGCAAGGCCGAAAAGAACGCCGCGAACAGCACAAGGAGCAGTAGCACAATCACAATCGCCGCCGGCGTGAGCCCACGGTCGCCAAACAGCATCGGCCCCAGTCCTGTGCTGTACACGGTGATGGACATCCCCAGCAAGTTCGCTCCAGCCGTGAGGAGCGCGACTGTCAGCACGGCAAAGTACTTGGCCAAAAGCATGCTCAGACGCGGCAGCGGAGCGGCCATCAGCGATTCGAGCGTCCCCCGTTCCCGCTCGCCCGCGGTCAGGTCGATGGCCGGATAAACCGCGCCGGTGATGGTCATCAGGATGAGAATCAGCGGCACCAGCGTGGCCATCGAAACCACTTGCACGGATTCGCCACTGAGCGGGCGACGGTTCCACTTGGCAATGGGTTCGCCACTCGCTCCGCGCTGTTTCAAACGCTCTCCATACACCTGTTCGCAAAACGCCCACAGTCGCCGCTCGGCATAATCGACAATCGCCCGGCTGAGTACGGAATCTTTTTGATAGATGAGTTCGTAATGGACCTGTCCGCCTGGGGGCAATCCCGGACCCTGGTCAAGGCGCGCTCGAATCGCCAGATCGGCATCTCCATTACGGACGGCGTTTTCCAGGTGGCTGCTTACCATCAGCCTGATCTTGGGAGGATCCTTTTCCGTTCCGTCAATTTTCTCAATCACATGGCCGCCGATGGCCATTTGCTGGCCGAAGCCCTTCAAAGTCTGTTCATCATCGCCCGCGATCCGCCATTCCAGATCGGTGGCTTTGGAAAAGTTGGAAAAAAAGAACTGCCGAAAGGCCACGCTCAGCAGCGGATAAACCAGCAGCGGCATCAGCACCAGCGTGATGATTGTGCGGCGGTCCCGCAGAGTCTCCCGCAGTTCTTTCCGCGTCAGCCGCCACAGGCGCATCGCGGGGCGAATCTTGGGAGTCGAACTCGGTTTAATGGAATGCGGTGGCAAAGGTTGGTCGCTCACGCAGCGTCCTCCGCCAGTTCCGATTGGGGCAAGGATTTCAGGAACATCTCAGTTAGAGAGGTGCAATTCGTGGCGGCCTGCAATTCCGGCAGCGTCCCTTCGTGCATCAGCCGGCCGTGATGCAAAAGGCCGAAGCGATCGCAAAAACGCTCCGCTTCATCCAGGCGATGCGTGCTGACGATGACACTCTTCCCTTGGTCCTTGGCCGCGGCGATGAAATCGAAGATGACTTTGCTCCCCATCACGTCCAAGCCGCGCGTGGGTTCGTCCAAGAGCAGGACTGGGGGATCGTGAATCATGGACCGGGCCAGATTCACCCGCTGCTTCTGGCCAGTGGAAAGGCTGGCACAGCGGCGGTCAATGAAGGGTGTCAAATCAAAAAGCTGGCTGAAGCGTTCCAGGTTTCCGGCCGCGGTGTCGTCGTCCAGGCCGTAAACGTCGGCAAAGAACAGTAGCAGCTCGCGCGGCGACAACCACTGATAAAGCCCGGCGGATGTCGAAACCATCCCGATGCGGCTTTTCACTTCGTCGGGAGATTCACTCGTCCGATAACCATCCACTTCCGCATAGCCGCTGGTCGGCTCCAGCAGGCCGAGGATCATGCGGAGCGTAGTGGTTTTGCCGGCTCCATTGGCCCCCAGCAGCCCGTAAGCTTCCCCCGGAACCACCGCAAACGACAGCCCATCCACCGCCAGGACATCCTGGCCGCCTGCTGAAAACCGCTTTGTCAGCTCCACCACGCTGATCATCAACTCTCCCCAAGTCCGGGTCTGTACGCGGCACTCCTGGGCAATGTTCGGCTTCCGTAAGGAGTTTGGCGACCTATCTTTACACTAACCCGAAGCGCCAGTGAGGGATTCAATTTCGGCGTCGCTCCCTCGCAGGCGCTTCGGATCAGTGGCGGCGAAACACCCAATCAGCGTAGCACGAAGCCACGACCTATGTTACACCTCGTTAACTTACCCATGCCGACGAGCCCCTCCGATACCGAAGTCCGCACCGAGCGCACGCTCGTCACGATTGCGACCTACAACGAAATCGAGAATCTGCCGTTGCTCGTCGATGCCATTTGGGAAGTCGCCCCGCAGGTGGACATCCTGGTTATCGACGACAATTCCCCCGACGGCACCGGCCCTTGGTGCGACGAGCGAGCAAAAACCGAACCCCGCCTGCACTGCCTGCACCGAAAGGGAAAACTTGGCCTGGGGACCGCGATCATCGCTGGGATGAAATACGCCCTCGAGCACGGCTATGACCTGGTGCTGAACATGGATGCCGATTTCAGCCATCACCCCCGGTACATCCCGGCACTTCTCGCGGGAATGACCGATGCCGACGTCACCATCGGCTCGCGGTATGTTCCCGGCGGCGGCGTGAAGGATTGGCCTTTCAAACGACGGCTGATGAGTTGGGGAGTCAATACCTATGCCCGC
>CAYUJE010000002.1:5801-43305 GCA_964444865.1 uncultured Pirellulaceae bacterium
ACATGGGTATACTGCTCCCCATTGTTGATTGCATCTAATTCCAGCCCCCCTGCTCTTCCCATGCCCATTCTCGGCTCTCACCTTTCCATCGCCGGCCGCTATTACAAGGCGGTCGAAGCGGCTCATGCCGTGGCTTGTGACTGCGTGCAGCTGTTTACCAAGATTTGTCGGTAAACAAGTGGCGCAATGCCTGTCCTATTCAGCAGTTCCAAAGTAAGCAACTTCATTGTCATTTTGGTCAACTACCGTGAACCGATGTCGAATGCCCTCACCAGTCAGCGCAGTGGAAATGAGTTGAGCATCCTTCAACGCCTCTTCAACGCTGTCGGCGTCAGCATCTAGCGAGACATTTCCTTCAAACACTTCGAGCTTGAAGTGCGAGCAATCCAGCACTCGAACACAGTAGGCATTCACGTCAACACGGAGCCCTTGACGTGCAAGTGCCCTTCCCAAAGCGGCGGGTGAGTGCGAATCTGGAAAGTGACGGTAGACTCTTGGATCAGGCAACATGGTTTAGTCGGAGGCGTGATGGCATTGCTTGGGGCGCACATGTCGATTGCAGGCGGCTATTATAAGGCCGTCGAGCGTGCAGCCGAAGTCGGTTGTTCAGTTCTTCAATGTTTCACGAAGAACAACAACCAGTGGCGGGCGAAGGAGATTACGGCCCAAGAAGTGGAGCAGTTTCGCGGGGCGCTGGCGAGCAAGAACATCACGCACCCGCTGTCGCATGCTTCGTACCTTATTAACATGGCGTCCCCCGATGGAGAACTCTGGCAGAAAAGCGTGGATGCGATGGTGGTGGAGTTGCAGCGGGCGGAGCAACTGGGGATTCCCTATGTGGTGGTGCATCCGGGGTCGCACACGACGGGGACCGAGGAAGAGGGGATCGCCCTCATTGTGAAGGCCCTGGATGAAATCGCCGCTCGCACCCAAAAACTGAAGGCCATACCCCTGCTCGAAAACGTTGCCGGTCAGGGGAGCAACCTGGGCTGGAAATTCGAGCAGCTGGGGGCGATGCTCGACGGCGTGAAGGACAAAAGCCGCCTGGGAGTTTGCTTCGATACCTGCCACGCCTTCGCTGCCGGCTATCCGCTCGGGACGCCGGAGGAATACAAATCCACCTGGAAGCAGTTCGACAAGGCGGTCGGCATTGGGCTCATCAAGGCTTTCCACCTGAACGACAGCAAGCGGGAACTCGGCTCCCGGGTGGACCGGCACGAGCATATTGGCGAAGGGGAAATGGGACTGGAACCTTTCCGGCTGCTGCTCGGGGACAAGCGTTTCCGCCAAATCCCCATGTATTTGGAAACGGCCAAGGAAAAGAATGCCGCGGGGGAAGAGTGGGACGCCGTAAATCTGCGGGTGCTGCGGGGGCTAAAGTAGGGTGCATAAAGCGCAGCGAAATGCACGCGTATTCCGCTCGGCAGTTGGAAAGCAGGCCCGTGCTAGGAAAGTTAGTCTTCACCCGTGCATTTCGCTTCGCTTCATGCACCCTACGGTGCGTTATCATATTTACGCCATGTCGTATCCCGCCTCCATGCATTCCTGGCCGCCGCATCTGCCGCGGCTTTATCCGCAGCTTTCGGCTGCGCAGATTTCGCAGTTTCTGGACTATCCCGAATACCAGCGGCTCTGCAATGTGCCGCTAATTACCATCCTGCCGTTCGCGTCGCAGAACAGTCAGCCCCACGATTTGCATCTGGGGGTGGGGCTTTCCAAGCTGATGGTTCGAGATTTGATGCTGGTGCGGAACCTCAGCACGCGGGGTCCGGAGGATTCGCCGGAAGCGCTGCTGGAAAGCGTGCCCTTGCTACGCGAGGAGAAGGATCGGACCGTGTTTGTCGGCGGCGAAACTTATGCCGCCAACGGCACCTACCGCGTGGAATTGCAATTCTATTCCCCCGCGAGAAAAGACCCCTTCGCTGCCGTGGTGCATGAAAGCGATTTCGCCACTTTTTTGCTCCGGCTCGCAGAAACGATCGCCCGGACCTGCCTGGGGGAAGTGACCGATGCCACGCGTCAGATGTGGCGGTTCGGCCGTCCGTCCAGTGCCGCGGCACTAGCTCGGCTAGGGGAAATCTGCGTCAGCCAGAATCGGCAGGAAGATTCCCGAGGCCGGCTCGCCTGGGACCTTTACCAGCGTGAACCGAACCTGGTGGTCGCCCTCAATGAACTCGATGACGGCCTGCCGAATATCAAGCCGGTCTATTTAGAGGGACTGCGCCGCGATCCTTACAACGCCCAGCTTTGTTTTCTGCTTTTTTTGGCTTACTGGGAATCGCGCGGCCCGCAGCCGGAGGCCGTGCAGTTTTGCCGGCGGGCGATTGAGTTGGCACCCGGGCACGGCAAGGCCCACATGTGTGCCCCGCACGCCGCGGACAAAGGGGTGAACATGCTGCTGCACTCCGATTTGGGCTACCGCCTGCTGCCGGGGAATACGTTTGCAATCAACAACTACATCTTGAACTTGATGGAAAGCAATGCGCCGCCCGAGCAAATCATGCTGCTGGCGGAAGAGGGGATCAAGACGGACCCGCAAGATCCGGGAAATTACGACCGGATGATCGAAGTCTTTCTCGACCTCAAGGATTACGGCCGGGCACTCTCCATCGCCGAAAGGCTGCTGAAGCTCTTTGAGCCGCGGATGAGCCAGCGAACGCTGGAGTGTCTGATGCAAAATCCCAAGCGGGCGGAGAAAATCCGCAGCGGGCAGTTCCAGCCATCTGAGGAAGTCCGCGGCCTCATCGAGCAATTGCGGCAAAAGCTGGCGTAGAAATAGACCGGCGAGCGGCCTGCGTAAGCTGGCCGGTCACGCAGGATCGTCAAAATGACTTTTTGGCGTGACGACTTACAGGCCAGCTTACGCAGGCCGCTCGCCGGGAAGAATCGCGCCGATGAGAAATCCGTCCGCTTACGCCAGCGGAATCTTGATCCCCTGAATGGCTTCCGCCACTCGCGCCATCTTGGGGGCGGCGGGAACCGTTTGAGCCGCGGCTTGTACATGCCGGATGCGAGTCTGCACCAAGTGCGGCATCCAGAGGGCCTTGCCGACCAATTCAATCAGCACTTCGGGGTCGAACGGCTTGCGGAGGTAATAGGCTCCCCCCGCTTCGTGACTGCGGCGGACGATGTCCGGGATTTGAGCGCTCGACATGAACATGACTGGCACTTCTTCCATACCCAACTCGCGGCGCAACTCGCGGCACAGGGCCAGCCCGCTTTCTCCTCCAAGATTCACATCGCAAATAATCAGGTCCAGGGGGAGAGTGCGAACCCCTTTCAACGCCGCCTCCCGGTCGCGGGCGCAGTGGCATTCGTATCCCGACATATTCAGCACAGCCGCAATGCCGGTGAGCGTGATGGCGTCGTCGTCAATGATCAGAATGACGGCGGGTTCCTGGGGGGTGGAACTCATACGGGCAACAGCTCCAGTGGTAGGCGTCGGTAAGCGGGCGTCACATTCTCTTTTTCGGTTGAGAGTTCTTGGGGGCCGCAGCAAAGTTTCGCTGAACTGCCTGTCGGGAAGTTTCGGAACATTCCGAATAGGCGCTGCGACCCGAAGCAGCTTCGGCGGGGTTAAATTCCCGTTGCTTCGTAGACCGGCACATGCACATTACCCAGCAATCGGCCCTAAATCGTTGACGGCAAGCGAGTTAGCACTACAACCGCCAATGTTTCAGCGAGGAAGGCCATTCGGTCCACTTTCCCTACTTTCCCGTGTCCAGGAGTTCGCACATGTCTCGCCTTTCAGTTTTTGCTCTGACCGCCGTTGTGGCTGGCCTTGTTTTGACGACCTCTCTTTCCGCCCAGGGACGCCGCGGTGGCGGCTTTGGCGGAGGCCGCGGCGGCATGAGCCCGCTGATGCTCGTCGCCAACGAAGCCGTTCAGAAGGAAATCAGCATTACCGATGAGCAAAAGGCCAAATTGACGGCTCTGCGGGAAGAATTCACCAAGGACCAGCAGGAAGCCCGCGGCTCCGCCCCCGGCAATTTTCAAGACCTCACCCAAGAAGAGCGGGCCAAGTTGTTCGAGCAGTTTGCGGCTACTGCCAAGAAGCTCAACGACAAATACCTTCCCAAGCTGAAGGAAACGCTCAAGCCCGAGCAGTTCGAACGGGTGCAGCAAATCGCCTACCAGGCTGCCGGCCCAGGCGCCTTCAGCAATGACGACGTCGTCAAGGCTCTCGAACTCACCAAGGAACAGCAGGAAAAGATTGCCACCGTCAACAAGGATTTTCAAGCCAAGATGCAGGGCCTGTTCACCGGCGGCGGTGCTGGCGGCCCCGAAGCCTTCACTAAGCTCCGCGACGAACAGAGCGCCGAACTGGCCAAGGTACTGACCAAGGAGCAAACGGAAAAGTGGACCGCCCTCAAAGGTAAGGCCTTCGACCTCACCGCCCTCCAAGGGGGCCGTGGCGGACCCGGTGGTGCTGGCGGTCGCCCCGGCGGTCGTCCCGGCGCCAAGGGTGGCGAAAAGAAGGTTGACTAAATCGTAAGAATTAAAAGCCGAATCCACCGCCGCGATCTTCCGCGTGGCGGTGGCCGGTAAAGAAATAATCTTTCCAAGCCAAACAAATCTCACACAGAGGCACAGAGGAACAGAGGAACAGAGGCTGATTGGTAGCCGCGTGATAATCAATTCTCTTATCATTTCGCCGTCCATCATTTTGCCATTTTCTCCTCCTCTCTGTGCCTTTGTGCCTCCGTGTGAGATTCCTACGCCCATAACTTCGCATTATCGATGCTCCAAGGAAACCGTCCCATGCGTCTCCGTCCACTGGCCGTCACTGCATTACTTGTGCTTTCCGCATTCACTGCCCAAGCAGCGGATTGGTCCCGCTTCCGCGGGCCGGGGGGGAATGCCTTTAGCGACGAAAAAGGACTTCCCTCGAAGTGGTCCGATTCGGCGGAGGACGGCCTCGTTTGGAAAGTCGGCTTGCCAGGTGCCGGCGCGTCGTCGCCGGTCATTTCCGGAGACAAGATTTTTGTCACCTGTTTCAAGGGAGAACTGCCGGCTTTGGAGCGGATTCTGGTCTGCGCCAGCCGCAAGGATGGCAAGATTCTCTGGCAGAAGAGCGTCAAGGCGAATGCCAACGAGGATCGCCCCAACGGCATGCTGATGACCCACGGATATTCCTCCAGCACACCCGCGACCGACGGCGAAGGGGTCTATGTGCTCTATGGCAAGTCTGGGGTGTACGCCTATGACATGGAGGGGAATGAGCTCTGGCACAAGGACGTCGGGAATGGCTCGGCGCCGATGGGTTGGGGCTCGGCGTGCAGCCCGATTCTGTACAAGAATCTGGTCATCGTGAATGCGGCGGCTGAATCGAAGACCCTGTTTGCCTTCGACAAGAAAACCGGCAAGGAAGTTTGGAAAAACCCGGCTGACAGCCTGCAAGGCTGTTGGGGAACGCCGATTCTGGTGGATGCCCCTGGGGGAAAACAGGAACTAGTCCTGTCCGTTGCCGGCGAGGTTTGGGGCTTTGACCCCGCCACCGGCACTTTCCTGTGGTACTGCGAAGGTGCCAACACCAACGCCCTTTGCACCAGCGCCGTGGCCAAGGATGGCATCGTTTACGTCATCGGCGGTTCCGCCGGCAGCAGCGGAAATGCGATTGCCATCAAGACTGGCGGCAAGGACGACGTTTCCAAAACGCACTTGCTTTGGACCAAGAATTTGGGTTCGTATGTGACCTCTCCCGTGGTTGTGGGAGATCACTTGTTCTGGGTGAGCGATGCCGGCATCGCCCGTTGCCTCAAGCTCAAAGATGGTGAACTGGTGACCGAGAAGAGATTGGCCAGCGGCACCGCGGGCGCACCAGGACGTGGTGCTCCTCCTGCCGGCGCTCCTCCTGCCGGTGGCGGTTTTGGTGGCGGCGGCAGAGGCCGGGGCGGCATGGGGGGCGGCGGAAAGGACTACTATGCTTCCGTCGTAGCCGGCGATGGCAAGCTCTATGCGGTTTCTCGCAGCAAGGGAACGCTCGTCATTTCCGCCGACGAGAAGCTGGACGTGCTCTCCACGAACAAAATGGACGACACCAGCGTCTTCAACGCCGGCCCCGCCATCCAGGACGGCCAGATTTACCTCCGGTCGGACAAGTTCCTGTACTGCATCGGCAAGAAGTAGTCGGCATTGCGGAAACAGTAGCATTGTTCCCACGAACTTTCGTGGGAACAAACTCTAGGGCCCAGGCGGATTTCTCTGGGAATTGGGGAAGGGCGAGGAAGGGATAGACTGGCCCGTGAAGTAGGGGGGCATCGTGACGGTGCTGACCTCACCCCGTTCTCCGGGGTTAATGCGGCAGCCGATCTGCTGCAGAATCCCTTCGTACATCTTCATTTGCCGCACTGCTTGCTTGAAAGATAACTGGTGATTTCCCTGAACGGTGATCTGTGCCCGGTGGTCCAAAAACCAGCCGATCGCCAAGCCCACGACCATGGTGACCAGCAGTTGTTCGCGCAGGGAGAATTTCATAGCCACGCACCTTGAGAAGGAATTGTCTCACGACTCCCCCAATTGTAATCATTCGCGAAAGGCTTTTGCGGGGGTTACCGGGAAACGACCGAAGGACCGGATAGTAAGCGGCGAAACGAACTCGCGGACTGCTTATCCAGCCTTACGGCGCGGATGCGAAAACCCAACCTGACACCAGGTGAGATGGATGCTCTAATTGCCAAGCAGGAAGCACTTCATGTTGAATATGAGCCGGAGTTGGCAGTGCTGCTGGGGGAATTTCCCGGCTTAAAAGACACCTTATCAACCGGTCCACGGCAACGGGCCAGTTCGCAGCCGGTCCCCGCAAAAACAGCCCGCCATGCATTCCAGCAGGGAGCAAAAACGGCGAGAATTCCTGAGAGGTGGCTGAGCTACGGCAGTCGCTCTTGAATCGATCGAGATGGTGCCGCTGGCATCGGGATAAATCATGCGCGTGTTTGTGTACGAAGCGATCACCTCCGGCGCGGCGCTGGCTCCGGGTGCGGACCTGGCTGCCAGCGAAGGGCTTCTGGCCGAAGGGCTGGCGATGGTGCGTGCCGTGACCGAGGACTTTGCGGCCCTGGAAGGGGTCGAAGTCTGGGGACTGCGGGACTCAAGGCTTGCGGATTATTCGCTGCCGCGGCGAGAAATCGTGGTGGCTTCGACTGCGGAGGAACGGAGGGACTTTGTCCGCCTGGCGGGAAAGTGTGAATGGACGCTGATCATCGCTCCCGAACTTGACGGGATGCTGGCCAAACGGGTGAACTGGCTGCGGGAAACGAATACGAGGCTGTTAACTCCCGCGGGCGAATTCCTGGCGATTGCCTCTTCCAAGAATGGGACGGCAGAGCACCTGCGCGCGTGTGGTGTTCCGACTCCGGCGACTCCAACCGAGCCTTATCATTTTCCTCTGGTCCTCAAGCGGGACGACGGCGCGGGAAGCTTGGCGATGCGACTCATGCACAACCAGGAAGAATGGGAAACTGTCTCCTCTTCCATTCCTCTTCCCTCTGCGGCCTTTCCGCAACGGCGCAGGGATCGCGGAGCAGAAGAAGAATATCGCTTGGAGCAGTTCTGCCCTGGGCTTCCTGTGAGCGTGGCCCTCCTGTGCGGTCCGGCGGGAAATGTGCCCCTTCAACCCTGTGAGCAAAGGCTGGAACCGGACACGTTGGCCTACCTGGGTGGCAGCACGCCCCTGCCGCAGGACCTGGAAAAACGGGCCCAATCGCTGGCTTTGGCCGCCATTGGGGCCATGCCTCCGACGGTCGGCTATGTAGGCGTGGACCTGGTTTTGGGGGAAACCGTGGACGGCAGCCGGGATGTTGTGATTGAGATCAACCCACGGCTGACGACGTCCTACGTGGGACTGCGACGCGCCTGCCGGCAGAATTTGGCTCAGGCGATGTTGGATGTGGCGAACGGGGGGCGGGTGGAATTGAGCTTCCGGAAGGAAAGAGTAGAATTTCGGGCGGATGGATATAGTATGTAGGATGGCCTTCCAGGCCGTCCAGATTCGCTCGGGATGGGCTGGGAAGCCCCGTCCCACGGGAAGGTTTCTATGAACTGGCTCGCCTTGGATATCGGTGGCGCAAACTTGAAAGTAGCGGACGGCCGCGGCTTTGCGGAGTCTTATTCCTTCGCGTTGTGGAAAGATCCCAACGGCCTTTCGCAGCAAGTCCGCACGATCATTTCCGAAGCCCCCAAGGCGGACCACCTGGTCATCACGATGACGGGGGAATTGGCCGATTGCTTTGAGAACAAGGCCGCTGGCGTGCGGCACATCTTGCGAATGGTGAACGAAGGGTCCGACAATCGGCACACCCGCGTTTACCTTGTCGACGGCCGCATGGTCTCTCCGCAGGTGGCGGTCACGTTGCCGCAACTGGTGGCCGCTTCCAACTGGCATGCACTGGCCCGCTTTGCCGGGCGGTTTGCCAAGTCAGGGGGGGCGTTGTTGATTGACGTCGGTTCCACCACAACCGACATCATTCCGTTGATTGAGGGGGTTCCGGTCGCCCAAGGAAAGAGCGACACGGAGCGGATGATGCTGGGAGAACTACTCTATACCGGCGTGGAACGAAGTCCAGCCTGTGCCGTTGCCCAGACCGTGCTCTATCGCGGCCAGCAGTGCCCGGTGGCTCAGGAAGTCTTCGCCACCATGCGGGATGCTTATCTGCTGCTGGCCGGCTTGCCCGAGGATCCCGCCGACCACAACACGGCGGACGGACGTCCCGCGACCAAAGCGGCTGCCAAAGTCCGCATCGGCCGCGTGATTGCTGCCGACAGCGACGAAGTGAATCATCGCGACGCCGCCGCCATTGCCCAGTGTCTGGCAGATGCCCAGGCGTTGCAGCTTGCCGGTGCGATCAGAAAGGTCGTCAGCGCGATGCCTGCCCGTCCCGAGAAAATCATTCTTTCCGGCCACGGTGATTTTCTGGCGTCGAACGCCCTCCGGGTTGCCAATATCTCCACCAAAACGCATTTTCTGCGGAATGAACTGGGCCCAACGCTCTCCCGCGTTGGCCCGGCGCACGCCCTTGCCGTTTTGGCCCACGAGGCAACCAACCCATGACCACGTCCCCCTTGCGATTAATCAAGGTTGGCGGAAGTCTGCTCCGCAGCGAGCCGTTGCCTCCAGCCGAGAATACCGCGGAGTTGGGAGATTCGTCAGGGAAGCGAGAAGCGTGCGAGGAGTTTCCCACCGCTTTCCATCGCTGGTTGGAGCAGCAAACTCCCGCAGTCAATGCTCTGGTTGCTGGAGGGGGTGAATTTGTGGATGTCATTCGCCGGGCGGATGTGTCGCTTCATTTGGGAGAGGAAACGGCTCACTGGCTTTGTGTGGATGCACTTTCGGTCACAGCCCAGTTGCTCGGCGCGGTGCTGAGCATGCCGGTCGTCACACGGCGGCAGGAATTGCCAGAAGAAATCCCCTCGGCTTGTGTTTTTGACCCGGCATCCTTCTTGCACGATTTGGAACACCGCCTGTTTCTGACTCCGCTGCCGCACACCTGGGGGGTGACCAGCGATTCCATCGCCGCCCGGATTGGCGATTACCTTTTGGCCGGCGAATTGGTGC
This sequence comes from uncultured Pirellulaceae bacterium, assembly GCA_964444865.1. Lineage (GTDB taxonomy): Bacteria > Planctomycetota > Planctomycetia > Pirellulales > Pirellulaceae > SXOA01. Next base: position 15,355 of record CAYUJE010000002.1, read on the forward strand.
TGCTCAAGTCGTCTCTTCCGGGGAGCGCCGCAGCAAGCTATGTCGACGATTATTTTTCCGTCGCGGCGGCGAACCTGCGCACCATCCGCTGCGTCAACTTCCGGAGTTCCAGCTTTGAGGAGCTACCCTGGGCCCGCCGTTCATGAGCGAGCAGCCGAACATCATCATCGTGGGCGCTTCCGCTCGCGCTGCGGCATTCTCGGCTCTGCGGGCTGGGATGCGGCCCTATGCGATCGACCTGTTTGCCGATTGCGATTTGGCGGACGTTTGCCCGGCGGTGAAGATCGAGAGTTACCCGCACGATTTTGAACAGGCCCTGGCGGCAGCGCCGCAGGCTCCCTGGATCTACACGGGCGGGCTGGAAAATTATCCGGATTTGGTGGATCGATTAACTCGGCTGCGGACTTTATCTGGGAATGGGGGGGAGGTGCTGCGGAGGATTCGCGCGTCGGAATTGCTGACGGAATGCTTGCTGGGCACCGAGTTTTCGATGCCCGAAATTCGTATGGCTCCTCCTCCGGTCGATTCAGAAGGGGAGTGGCTGCGCAAGCCGCGGCGCTCGTCGGGGGGCCTGGGAATTCGCAAATTCCGCTTCGCTGAAGAACACGGAGGGGAAGCCGAGTTCTATTACCAGCGGTATGTTCCTGGTGCGAGTTCGAGCGCGGTTTATCTGGCCGCTACGGAAGGCTGTGAACTTTTGGGGGTTACCCAGCAACAGAGTGGAGTGGCCGAGATTCCCGAGGAGCCGTTTCTGTACGCCGGCTCGTCGATGGACGGTGACTCCGTCAGGCTCGATGTCCAGTTTCTTCAATCCCTCCAGGCCTTGGGAGTTCGTCTCGCCAGGCAGTTCGGGTTGCGAGGTTTGTTCAATGCCGACTTTGTCAATCAATTCTGTCTCGTGGAAGTCAATCCCCGTTACTCAGCTTCTGTCGAAGTTCTGGAACATGGGTTGGGAAGGAATTTATTAGCACGCCACCTGATGGCCTTCGATCCGAACTTGCGATTGATTCCTGGCTGCGAGGTTGCGAGTCTTTCAAGAACTGTTGCCAAACGGGTCGTCTATGCCACGCGAGATTGCTTTGTGACAGCCGATCTCAAGGGGCTGCGGGACTCGTGGAACACTCACCAACTGCTGCCGTGCCTTGCCGACATCCCCCGCACTGGCGACCGCATCCTCCGCGGCCAGCCGGTGGCGACAGTGATTGCGGAGGGATGGAGCCATGACGAAGTGCAGCGACTACTGAGCGAGCGTGTGGCGGCAGTGAGGCGGACCCTGGTCCCAGAAGAAGCAAGGAATCTCTCGCAAAGGCACGAAGGCACAGAGGAGAATGGTCTTTGAACATGCACAACCTCTGTGCCTCAGTGTCTCTGTGTGAACTCCTCTTCGTTTCTTTCTTTCTCCGCCGGCAATTGAGCAGCCGGGTTCCACTTCCTGCCCGCCAGCTGCGGCTGGAAATCGGTGCGGCCGGCGAGATCGGCGATAGCACGCAGGGCGAGGAGCATGAGTTCCGCGGCTACGCCATCTTCGTCCGCTCGGGCGGAATACTCCGAGGTTTCAATGGGTTGTCCGAAATAGATGCGAGTATGGGCGGTCATGAAGAAGGGACTGAGAACGGAGCCGCCAAACGGGGAGCCTTCGACGTAGCAGGGGATGAGCGGCACGCCGGCTTTCAGGGCGACCAGCGCCGCCCCCGGACGGGCCGGTAGCAGCAGTTCCTCGGTGCGGTTGATGCGACCTTCCGGCAGCATGCCGACGAGTTCTCCCTGCGAGGCAAAGCGGATGGCGGCTTTGGTGGAGGCGGTGTCGATGCCGTGGCGGTTGGCGGGAATGCACTCGCAGACGCCGCGGAGAAACCAACCGAGAGCCGGATGCTCGACATATTCCTTGGCCACCATCCAATGGGCTTTGCGGTCCAGGGAAGTCTGCACAAAAAACGGGTCCACGCTGCTGCGGTGGTTGATGACGATGATGGCCCCTCCTGCGATCCTTGGGAACTTCCCCACGGTTTGTGCTCGCCACAACAGCCGCGTGAGCAGCCGAGCGAGGCACCAACACAGGTATTGCAACGGCGTGTAATGGCTGCGGGCCATGTCCACGAGCCATGCCGCCAGCGGTGCCAGGCAAACGGCGGCGAGGAAGACGGAGGGAAGAAGGATGCTGGACATGGATTTCAGCCGGGGACGCTGGGAGGTAGTTGAAATCTCGTGGGCATTGCGGCGGCTGTCAAGCAGCACAGGATGGGCGCATGAAAAACCCCGCGAGCCTCGCCTGGCGGCAATGCTCGCGGGGGTGTTTTCCGCGGGTCAGGCAGTTTCTTTCATCCTGGTACAGAGGAAAGGACTGGCGAAGAACGGTGGCACAACCGCTGCCTCAGGTTCATAACCGTTGGCGACTTCGCAAAACCCAGGCGGAGCATGGTACGGAGAAAAGGTTTGTTGTTGTTCGACGGAAACGCTATTGATCCAGGCTGTAACCGGGAAGGTCGCTATCCTGGGCTTCGGGAGGAACGGGCGTTCCGGGAATCGGGCCATCGGCGGGAATCTTCTGTTCCGGCAGCCGGCGAACGGTGACTTGCGATGCGGAGTCAATGAAGGCCGAACCAGAAGCGGTCGAGCCCGTGAAGCCCAGCACGCTGCTTCCCTGCACGCCGCCGCTCGTGCTGCCGCCGCGGAAATTGTAAACCCGGTAAGAGCCGGCACCGCCGCCGAAGGCATCGACGGTATGGACGCTGACGACCAGCGGCCCTTGGATGCGGTAAGACTGATCGAGCGAGGTCATCGCTCGGGACAGGTCTCCCATTTCCTCAATGGCGGCATCGCGAACGCTGGAGACGCCGGCCACAACGCCAACCGTCAGCAGCGATGCGAGCATCGTCCATTCAAAACTCAGCACGCCATCCTGCTCGTGCCACATGCGGGAAAAGAACTTTCTCATGGTGTGTTCTCCAAAGGTGCCAAAGCCCCGCGGCTGGCCCAGTGAGGGCGAGGAAGCACGCGGGGACGTTAAATCTCGATGTCAAGCAAAAGAAGCATTCTGTCAGGCCGTCTGAACGGCATATTCAGTATCCTTGGCATAAACCATACCAAAGTGACCGGCACTGTGCAAAAATCTGAGCAGAATGTTCAGAAGAAGAATCGCTGTAAAGGGTTAGATACAGCGCAGGAGACGGGCGGTTGTAAACTCCCTCAAGCGCGATGTTAAGAGAACTTAGCGCATCTGAGCGCAAGACTGAACATGATGTCAAGAAACGTGAACATCCGGGAAGGAAAAGGCAAACGTTCGCCTAGTTTGCTTTCACAAGCAGCGCCGAAAGGACTTGGGCGTAGATGCGATGGCCGAAGTCGTTGGGATGGTTGACCCCATTCCCGGTTAGGTCCCAGTCTTGCTTGTGCCTTAGGAGTTCGGCCCAAATTGAGGTCATATCGGCCAGCGCAATCCCCGGTCCGCCGAGGCTGGCTAATGCATCACGGTATTGGGGAAAGAGGTCCTGCTTAAGGGCAATCCAGTCTTTGTTTCCGAGCATGGTGGCCACAAGAATGATTTCCGCCTCCGGCTGGGCTTCTTTCACGGCGGCAATCATCTTTTGGATGTTTGCCAGGAAGTCCTTAGCGGGACGGCCGGAGGAATCGTTCATGCCGAAGGCCAGAATGACCAGATCCGGCTTAGCGGCGGTTACCTTGCCGATGTTTGCCACCCCCCAATCCGTGCTGGTCCCTCCAACGGCGACGTTTTCCAGCGTCACCTTGCCGCCATAGGCATGTTCCAAAAGGAGGACGAGCAAATCCTGATACGGTGGCTGATGCGGCGCAACCTTCGCCCAGCCAGATGCATTGCAGCCGGTGGATATGCTGTCTCCCAGAAGGACAATCTTCAGCGGTCTCTTTGCCGAGAGGAGTTTGACGGTCTTGGGCAATTCCTGACCCGCGAAGTTAGGCGTCGTTCCCTTCCAGGCATTCGGTTCGTGCTCGTAAGTCACGAGCGTTTGCATATCGTGGTACTCATGGGTGGCACCGAACAGGATTTCGCCATTTCCATCCCGATGGGTCAGGGCGTATTTCTGGCTCTTCGCCGGCCGGCGGAGGTCGGCGGGCTTCTTGGCAATGATTTTGGAGCCGGCGGGCAGCAGGATTTCATTTGTTCCCGGCTGCCAGACGTAATCCTTTCCCGCCTCGTAAACGATTTCCTTTGACGAACTGGTGACCCTGAGAATCTTCGTGGGCGTGAAGAGTAACTTTGCTTTCGCCGCGCCTTCCGCATCCTGGAGGAACAGCACGCTTTCGCCGTGCATTACCGTGCCCTGCCAGAACGGCTGAAGTTCTGCGACATCGAATTTCCATGGATGCTTGGGCTCCACAGCGAGCGAGACAGACACCGACTTGACGGCGAAGAACAAAACCAAGTACCCGAGAAAGAGTCTGCCCTTCATCGATGCGAGCTCCATGAATTGTGATGATGAGTGTTGCGCTCTCGACATTCTACCGCACAAATGATGGTTGCGTTTTCCTTTGAGGAGGAGTGCGAGCACAACACTTTCGCGACGTGAAAGCGCGGCGACATGCGCGAGATTGTTTTCTTGCGCGCTCGTTGTAACTTTCTCGCACGACTTGGGGCCGCAAACTTTTTTTGCAAAAATTGCGCGCGGAGGCGCATTTCCTCTTGACGATTTGCGTGGAAGTCGCAAGATTAATGTCAATGCGTGATGCAAGAACAACTTTGCGACCCGCAGGATAATGAAAAGGAGTTTCAAGCCGCGCGTGTGAGGATGGGGCGACATACGGGATGTCACCTCGGCCCACACTCCCGAAATTCGGGAAAGTGGCATTAAGCAGTGGCGAGGATCTTTTGAAGAGTTCGACTCAAGACTCTACTTAGATTTCGCCCAATCTTTTAGGAGGACGTACTGTGGCCAAGAAGAAAGCAGCGAAGAAGGCTCCCAAGAAAGCCGCCAAGAAGGCCAAGAAGAAGTAGCTTCAGCCAATTCGCTTAGACACAACGAGAAAGAGCCGCCAGGACGAGACATCGTTCCGGCGGCTCTAATCATTTCTTGGTACTGGTTTCAAACCGAGCAGCCGACACGCGGGCCGCGTGTGGCTACGGCCGTACCTTGGAGGCGACATCCGGCTGGTCGGCAGTTTCCCCTTGGATCGTGCCGCGGGCCAGGCAAGTCGCCTTGCCGCCGATGGCCAGGTCGGTCTCAATCTCAATGGTTTGTTCCACTTCTCCAGGTTTGTCACCGGCTTTGAAGGTGACCGGAACCAGGTGAACCGTTTTGGAGTCGCTACCGGTTTTGAACTGGAAGGCTTCGTCCGAGCATTTCACGGAAAGAATTTTGAAAGGCTTCTTCGCACGCACCACGAGTTGCTTGGTCACGGTGGTTCCCGGCTCCAGCACGCCGACGAACAGAGACGACGGACTGATGGTGAGCGGCGGAATAACGCGACCTTCCACAGCAACGGGCACGCTCGGCAACCGTTCGTCGTCGGTGACCAGGCTGAGCGTATCGTGCAAATAACCGGCTGGGGCGTCGTCTTTTAGTCGCACCAGCATCTTGTAAATCACTCGGTCCGCCAGTTTCTTGGGATCGCCGAGTTCAACTTCGAGGTGATCGTTGGCGCTGCGCACGTCTTTGATTTCCCATGGATTGCGGCCGTAATAGGTGACCGTAATCTCCTTTTGCGCGGATGCTCCCAAGTCCACATCTCCGAAAGCGACAGAGCCGGGCTCAAAATCGACATCGTTATGGATATAGCCGGCTACGGTAAGCTGAACCTCGGCGTAGAAAGGTTTGTCGATAATGACCTTGATGGTCGCGCTCCGCTGGCCGGAGTAAGAGCGGGTATTGAAGGTGGCTATGATTGCCCCTTTTTCCCAGGTCTTGAGGGTGTTTTTGGTGATGGTGGGAGTGGTGCACCCGCAACTGGTGGTGACGTCGGCAATATGGACGTCTTCCTGATAGCAGTTGGTGATTTCAAAGGCAAAATCGGTCTTCGACCCGTGGGCAACATGGCCGAAATCGTGCTTGGTTACCTTGAACATCTTCTGAGCCCATTCCTTAGCGGAAAGGGGAGATGACGCCATGACCAGGCAGACTAGAGTCAATGCGATGGTGCGAATCATGATTCCTCCTCCCGCTTCGATGAATGGGGCGGATGCTGGCCCCCCAGGCTAGCATCCTTCCTATTCTAGGCTGGTAATCGCAGCCAGCACACTCCGTGGCTGGCCTGGCAGCTCACGAAGTGAGCAGCCAGCTATTAGCAGCAGCAGGCTGGCGCGAGAGAATCGGCCTGCTTCCTACTATTTCGGCAGTGGCAGGGCGTTGGTCCAAGACTTTTCTGGTTAGGGGGGAATTGCCGGGACACCAGGATGACGGATTCGCCATTTCGGCGGAAAATCCGTAATTTTCAGCCTCGAATCGGCTTCCGGACTGCCTGGTTTCTGGTACTTGGTGGTGAACGGCTCAATCTGGTGGCAACTTACGACGGCTCGTCTACAATGGATTTCGCCTCTCTCGCTTACCCAATCATCCGGGCTTGAACCTGCCAGGGAGGTTGGGGCACTCACCAATTGGGCAAGTGCGCAGTGCCGTCCGCTCACTTCGTGCGAGAACGGTACGCACCAATCCGAAACGACCGTGTCGTTACAGAACGGTCACACGCTCCGATTCGTCACAACACAAACTGGATCGAACCACAACTGCCATTTCAACATTCAAGGACTGCTCATGTCTCAAGCTGCCGTGGAAAAACCCAACCCCGAAGATCTTCAGTCATTGGAAAAGCTCAAAGGGGCATTCGCCGCCATTCGGTCTGAACTCGCGAAAGTCATTATTGGACAGGAAGATGTAATCGAGCAACTCTTGATCGCCATCTTTGCTCAGGGCCACTGTCTGCTCGAAGGCGTACCAGGTTTGGCAAAGACCTTGATGGTTAGCACCTTAGCTCGTTCCTTGAAGCTGCAATTCAACCGCATTCAATTCACCCCCGACTTGATGCCCAGCGACATCACTGGCACAGAAGTCATTCAAGAGAACAAGGCGACCGGGGAACGCGGATTTAAGTTCCTGACCGGACCCATCTTCGCCAACATTATTCTCGCGGACGAGATCAACCGAACCCCTCCCAAGACACAAGCCGCTCTGCTGGAAGCGATGCAAGAACGCCAGGTCACGATTGGCGGCGTGCGGCACACGCTCCCTGCGCCATTCTTTGTGCTCGCGACGCAAAACCCGATCGAGCAGGAAGGAACCTACCCGCTGCCGGAAGCCCAGCAGGACCGATTCATGTTCAAAGTCTTTGTGAAGTACCCCAGTTACGACGAAGAGTACAAGATTGCCGAGACGACGACGGCGCAGCTTTCGTCGCAGCTCAACAACGTGCTCACCGGCGACGAGATCATGCAGCTTCAGCAGATGGTTCGCCGAGTCCCCGTCGCTCCGCATGTGATTCATTATGCCATGCGGATCGTGCGAGCCACTCGCGTTCACGAAGGGGATGCCCCTGGCTTCGTGAAAGAGCTGGTGAGCTGGGGTGCCGGCCCTCGCGGCATGCAGTACCTGTTGCTCGGCGGCAAAGCGCGGGCGATGCTCAACGGCCGCTTCTTCGTGAATACGGACGACATCAAAGCGGTCGCCCATCCCGTGCTGCGTCATCGCGTCATCACCAACTTCAATGCCGAGTCCAGCGGCGTCACTTCGGACAAAGTCATCGACAAGCTGCTGCTGGAAGTTCCCGAGCGGCGACAAGGAGATGATATTGCACCGCAGCTTGCCCGCGCGTTTGCGTAGCCATCAATTCCCACCTCGAATTATCAGGGGGCTCACGCCCCTCTCCGCTCGCCAATGGCTACCGATAACGCAACCAAGCCCACCTACCTGGACCCGAAAACGCTCGACCGCATCAAGCGACTGGATGTGCGAGCGCGGCTCGTCGTGGAAGGGTTTATCAACGGTCAGCACCGCAGCCCCTACAACGGCTTTGCGGTGGAGTTCGCCACCCATCGCGAATATGCGCCGGGAGACGACATTCGTCACATCGACTGGAAGGTTTGGTCCAAGACGGATCGCCTCTACATTAAAGAATATGAGGAAGAGACCAACCTCAAGTGCACTATCATTCTCGACGCCAGCAAGTCGATGAAATACGGAGAAGGGCGGAGCAAGTATGATTACGGCGCGACCTGTGCCGCCAGTCTCGCTTATCTTTTGCAACAACAGCAGGACGCCGTCGGCCTGGTCACATTTACCAACAAGGTGACCAAGAATCTCCCCGCCAGTTCCCATCCCAACCATCTCAAGCTCATGCTGCACGAGATGGAGCAGACGCAGCCGGATGACCAGACGGACTTGTCGGACGTCTTTCCCGTGCTGGCCCGGCAGATACGCCGCCGCGGCATCGTGGTGCTGATCAGCGACTTGTTTCTTCCGATTCCGACACTGGCGGAAGCCCTCAAGCAGTTCCGGCTGCGGAAACACGAAGTGGTTTTGTTCCATGTCATGCATGACGACGAGTTGACTTTTCCCTTCACGGACAACACGCTCTTCCGCGGTCTGGAAATGGCCGTGCAGCTCCATACCGAACCGCGAGCGCTCAAGCGGGCGTATTTGGAATCGGTCAATAAGTTTTTGGAGAACGTTCGCAAGACCTGCGCCACCGCCGGCGTGGACTATGTCTTGATGAATACCAAGGAGCCGCTTGACGCCGCGCTTTCCGGCTATCTGGCTTTCCGGCAGAAGGTCCGCAGGACGGCGGTACATCGAGGGTTTCACTAACGATTAGGGCGGTACAGAATTCAGAAATCTCAAATCTCAAACAAATGAGAATGTAGAGAGTGTGAAATTGGAAACAAGAAAGTGATGGCACACCAACCTGCTTCGATTTCTCAGTTCGGATTTCCAATTTGTTTGAGATTTGAGATTTAATACACTTTTGCTTGTCAGTATTTCCTTGCCTTGAGACATTTATGACAGATGGATCGTTCAGTCTGCTGGCTCTCTTCGGTGAGGAAGCATTCCTGACCAGCACCGGTCTGATGTGGGCCGGCGCGGCGGCGATTTCCATTCCGATCATTATTCATCTGCTGAACAAGCGGAAGTTCAAAATTGTGGACTGGGCGGCGATGGAATTCCTCCTCGACGCCGACAAGAAAAACCGCCGCCGAGTGCGGCTGGAGAATTTGCTGCTGTTATTGCTCCGCTGCCTGGCCGTGCTGCTGATTGGTTTGCTCCTGGCTCGGCCGTTCATTCCGACTTCGATGACGGCGGGGATTCTCAATGCCACGCAGTATGAACGGATTGTGATTGTTGATGATTCGCTTTCCATGCAGGCCCGCGTCGGCAACGAATCTGCCTGGGACCAGGCCCGCTTGCGTTTAACGCGTCTGACGGAAGCACTTGCGAGTGACCAGTCCGACAACACTCTTACGCTCATCCTCACCTCCCAACCCGATCAGCCCCAGTTCAACGGTGCCGCACTCAATAAAAAGAGCATCGCCGAGATTAACGAAACGATCGACAAGCTTGAGGTAAGCGACCAGGCCGCCAATCTGGATGGTGCCCTCAAGCAGCTGCAGGATCGCCTCGCCGGAGAAAAAGGCAACGTCAGCCGCGTGGTCTATGTCATCACCGACCTGCGGCAGCGGGATTGGAAGGAAGGCTCGGCGGGCCAGGAATCGCCGCTCAAGACATTAATCGACATCTCCAAAGTTACCGCCAATTGCTACGTGGTTGATGCTGGCGATGCCGAGGACCGCAATCTGACCGTGACGGAAATCCGTCCGGAAGGGACACTGGTTGCCGGCGTTTCGTCGCGATTTGATGTCGTTGTTACAAATCAAGGCTCCAGCGAGGCGCGGGATGTGCGCATTAAGTTTGGTGCGGGAGATTCGCTTCCGCTGCAAGAAGACATTGAGCGACTCGCCCCCGGCGAAAAGCAAAGCCGCTCTTTTTCGTTCACTTTCTCGGCCGAGGAGGAAGACCCTCAGGCCGCCCTGCGCGCCACTCTCCCTCCCCGCAAGGTCAAGGTCGAAGTCTCCACCGCCAAACAAGGCGAAGACGACCGGCTGCCGGCGGACAGCGTGGCCTATTATCCGGCTCGCATCGTCCGCGGAATTCCGGCACTAATTGTGGATGGCGACCCCAGCGCTTCTTTTGGAAAATCCGAGTCCTTCTATCTCAAGCGATCACTTTCCCCCAATGGCCCGGTCCCATCGGGCGTGGTCATCGACGTGGTGACCGAAAGCGAAATGGAGTCGATCACGCTCGACAAATACGGCGTCATCTTTCTGTGCAATGTTTATCGCCTGGGTGACAAAACGCTGGAGAACATCGCGAAGCTGCGGAAATGGGTAGAAGCAGGGGGCGGTCTGGTCATCATGCCGGGAGATCAGGTGGATGAAGCATTCTTCAACGAAAACTACTACCAGGAGGGGCTCGGACTTTCTCCGCTTAAGCTGGAGAACATCAAGGGGGACGAATCAGAACAAAAATGGGTCAATCTGCGGGTGGACCAGGCGAATCACGAAGTGCTCAAGATTTTTGCCGGCCAGAACAATCCGTTCCTCGACAATGTGAAAACATTTCGCTGGTGGGGGAGCAGCGTCAAAAAGGAACAACTCGGCAGTCTCGTCTCCGTACCGGCTCGGTTTAATGATGTCGACGATTCCATCGCCTTTGCTGAAAAGCCGGTGGGCCGCGGGCGGGTGTTGGCGACGACGACTCCCGGCGATGCCGACTGGTCCAACTGGACGAGCGACCCGAGTTACCTCATTTCGATGCAGGAGTTGGTTCGGTACATGTCGGGTGATCGGGGAGATAAGGGGCTAGTGCGCGTGGGCGATCCACTTCGCCAGCCACTCGATCTGACGCAGTACGAACTCGATGCTTCCGTGGAAGGTCCGAAAGAAAAGAAGGCGAATATTCAGGCCGCCTCCGGTAGCGACGAAGAGGTCGCGAAGGGAGACGCGACCAAGAGTGCGGAAGCGAAAACTCCCGCCGAGAAGAGCCCAGCCGAGACAGCCGCCAAAGATGTCAAGGAAGAAACCGCCCAGAAGAATTCGCTCTGGCAATTGGAGTACAAGGGGACCGATTTGGTAGGGTTCTATGAAATGAAGCTGAACCGCCGCGAAGGTGGGATCGAGCAAATTTTGTTCGCGGCTAACGTCGACCCGACGGAAGGGAATCTCAAACGGGCCGATGCGGATACAATGAAAAAAGAGATCGGCGATGCCAATGTGCATCTCGTCAAATTTGATGAGGCCATCAGCATTGCCGGAGGCGGCGCACAAACGGAAATCTGGTGGTATTTGCTTTGGGCGGTAGTTGGCATTTTGTGCTGCGAGCAGGTGCTGGGTTGGTATTTTGGACTGGGACGGCAATAAGAGAAGGAGCGAATTCAATGAGACTCTTGGTCACGAAGAAATTCGCGGGTTATACGGTTGCTTTGATGGCAGCTGCTTTGCTTCTTACGGGTACAGCGAGCTCCGTGCGGGCGCAGTTCCAAAAAATCAGGGCCGCTCTTGCCCCTGCTGCGGCTCCCGTTCCCGCGGGTGCAGCCGCCAAAGCGGACAAGAAGGCCAAGGATGCCGACGATGCCGCCGACGCCATGCAAGATCTGGCCGAAAAAACATTCCCAGGCGGAGCCGCGCTCAAGACGGACCCCGAGCAGCAACGGCTTTTGAAGCGGGCCGAGCAGTGCGTGGCGGATGGTCGACTCGATTTGGCCGCGGTTCTCTGGCAAAAGGTGCTGGACGAAGCAGGGGATACCCTCATGACCCGCGATGGCCGCACTTACACCTCGCTCGCCGAAGAAGTGGAGCGAATGCTGTCCTCGGCCGATCCGCTCGCACTGAAAACCTATCGCATTGCCGCCGATGGCGAAGCCCAGGCGGTTTTGGCCAAAGCCGCGCCGGACAAGGAAGAGGAAGCCCTGAGCATTGTCGTCCGCCGCTATTTCCTGAGTTCCAGCGGAGACGAAGCGGCCTACAAGCTTGGCTGTTACGCACTGGATCGGCACGACTTCGTCGGTGCGAGTCGGCTGTTCACTAAGATTCTCGAAAGGCATCCGGACCCAACCGTTCCGCGGGGAGAAATCATGCTCCGCCTGGCCGTTGCAGCCGCCCACGTGGGCGACGGCGCGACGGCAAAGGCGGCGATTGCGGCCATTCCGCAAATGCCTGGTCCGAAACCGACGAATGATTCGATTGAACAGGTGGAGCAAGACGCCAGCGAAGCGACCAAGTCCGCCGCTTTGGTTTCGGCCGTGTCGCAAAACTGGCACATGGCGCTCGGCAATCCCTCACGTAGTGGTCGGATGAAAGGATTGCCCCCCGATGCCACCAGCAAGACTCTCAGCGAATTGTGGACGCAGGAATATTCCCTGATGCTCCAAACGGCCATGAATCCCAACGGCATGCCGGGCACGGCGGTCTTCGTACGCAGCGGCCGTGCGCGGCAGAACATTCCACAGCCGGTCTCTCGCGAACAGTTGGTCACGCAGTGGAAGCAGAACAAGTGGAATCCCACCTCGCAGCTTTTGTTCGATAACGGCAAGGTCTACATCAAGACCAACGAAGACATTGCCTGCTTCAGCACGGCTGCAAACAGCGACAAGCCGATCTGGCGGAGCGTCTGGCTGAACCAGTATGAGATGGACAGCATGACCAACCATCTCATCATGATGGCCAATGCATATGGGATGCAAATGCCCGCAACTGCGCGTCCCCGCTCCTTGCCCGAAGTGATGCTGTTTGGGGACCGTATTCATCAGGCCATGTCCATTTCCAACGGGACGATTTACTCCATCGAAGGAAAACGTGTCTCCAAGGAAACGGGACCATCTCCATCGGCACCCCAGGCACGTGGCTTTCAGTTCAACGTTCAGCCCCGGCGGTCCCGCAGTAATTTCCTGGCAGCCTATGAAGCGAGCAGCGGCAAGGCGAAATGGCACCGCTCGGCAAGCGATGAGGACAAGGAGGGCTCTCAGGACGTCGGTTTCATGGCGGCTCCTGTTCCTTATGGCAGCCTGCTGCTCGTCCCGATTTCGGATGGCGGCACCATCTGGCTGTATGGCCTTGATAGCAAGGACGGCACGACGATTTGGAAGGCCTACCTTTGCGATGAACCGGCAGGTGGCTGCAACCCCTGGTCACCCATCGGCGTGACCATCGATGGTCGCGATGCGTATGTCCTCTGTGGTACGGGCGTGGTTTTCGCGGTCGATGCGGTTTCCGGCGCTATCCGCTGGGCGGTCCGCTACAAGCGAGAAGAGAAGCCGAACCTGACGATGCGGAATTACAACAACATGGTCACCAAGGATATCGACGGCTGGGACGATGATGTGGTGATTCCTTACGGAAAAACCTTGGTGGTCTTGGCGTCGGACAGCAATGAGATGACCTGGCTTGATCGCCGCACCGGTGCCTTTGGCAACGGACTTTCTCCCCGCGTCAGCCCCTTCGGCCAGGCGGCAAGTTACGTGTTGGGAGTGAAGGGGCCCAGCTTGTTTGTCGCCGGACGCAATATCGTACGCCGCTACGACATCCCCAGTAGCAAACTGGTTTGGGAAAAGGAAATCGAAGATTCCCTGGGCCGCGGTGTCCTGACCGAAGATGCCATTTACGTGCCCGTAAAGAATTCCGTGCTTAAGCTGGATTTGGAAAAGGGACGCGACCAAGGTCAGGTCGGCGTCCAACTCACAACCGAAGACCCCGTTGGCAACTTGTTTTCGGATGGCGAAAAATTGTGGGTGGCCGGGGCGGGACGCGTCTACGCGATGACCAATCTGGATCACCGCATGGCCATCCTGCAAGAGAAAATTGCTGCCGGCGACGGGGAAGCGCAACTCAACCGGATGCGGCTGTATGCCAAGGAAAAGAAATTCGATGAAATGCTCGCCGACTTGCGGGGTTCGTATCAACTCTTCAAGGCGAGCCTGACCGCCGACGAAGCCGCTGACAAATATTTTTCCGCTTTTGCGGAATTGAAACTTGCTCAGGAACAGCCGGCCTTGTCCCTGGAGTTGCTGGCTGAGGAGTTCGTCAAGGGAGCGACTCTGCCGCAACTCGGCAAGGAGATGGTTGCCCGGCGCAACGACCTTCTCAGCAGTTCACTTTCCGTCATTCGGCAAAAGAAGACCAAGGGACTCACGTCTCTGGTGATGGGCATCGCCCCGCTTTTGGAGCCGGAGTATTTGCAGCACGCGGCGGCTCAAACGCTGGAAGTGACGTTCCGTGAGGAAGACTTGCCGGCACTAAAAGACGCCGTTGCGGGAAATAATGTGCAGGCCCAGCTGATTGCCCTCGGTCCGTTTTCCAAGGCGGCTCCCAAGGACATCAAAGATTCACTCGCTAAATTCCTGGAATCGAAGGACGATCGCTTGAAACTTTCGGCCGCCCGAGCGCTCACCAACGCCGGTGAGCGGAGTACGCTAGCGGTCTTTGTGAAACTGATGGAGTCGGAGAATCCCCGCGTGCGAGTCCGCGCCCATCAGTCCCTCCGCTCCCTCTCGGGGCAGCAAATTCCGTTCTCCTCGGACGGTAAGCCAGAAGAGAGAATGAAAGCGATCGACGCCTGGAAAGCTTGGATTGCCAAAGACGGCGAGACCGCCAAACTCGTGCTTCCTCTCTCGGAAGCGGATGTTCCTCTCGGCCGGACTTTGATTACCTCCCATGTTCATTCGTTGATCATCGAATTGGATGCCAATCACAAGGAACGCTGGCGGATGCAGATTGCCAACGGCAATCCGTGGGGGTGCCAGGGGCTTCCCAACGGCAATCGCCTGATTGCCGTGACCAGCCAACTTGCGGTGATTGAATACAACGAGGAAGGGAAAGAAGTCTGGAAGAAGGACCGATTGCCGAGTTCTCCCTGGGGCGTTCAGCGGCTGGCGAACGGCAACACGCTCATTGCCTGTGCGGACAGCAATCAGGTGCTCGAAGTCACTCCCGACGGCAGCACCGCAGCGACTTTCGCTCAGCCCGGCCGGCCGATGTCTGCCCAGCGACTGGAAAACGGCAACACCTTGATCGCTTTGCAAACCAACAATCGGGTGGTGGAAGTCGACAAGAACAACAAGATCCTTTGGGAAGCTCGCAACATGAACGGCCCATGCTCCGCGTCGCGCCTGGAGAACGGCAACACGTTGATCGTGCAGATGTATACGGGACAGGTGGTGGAAGTGGATGCAGCCGGCAAGAGCACGGTCTGGACCGCGCAGATTCCGCTTGTCAGCCCGTGCAATGCCCAGCGACTCCCCAACGGCAACACACTCATTGCGGACAACAATGGCGTGCACGAAGTGGACCCCACCGGCAAGGAAATCCGCTGGCAGCACAAGCAGAACAACTCGTCGGGAGTTTCCCAGTTCTAAAAAACTCCCTCTCCCTTTGGGAGAGGGTTGGGGTGAGGGTTTGTTTTCAGTTAATCCATGAATACGAAACTTCAACGCGAATCCACCGCAAGGCCCGCCTCACAAAGATGGCGGCGCTGTCCTTCGCTTGCGCGTCAGGCTGGTGTCATCGCGTTACTGGCTTGTGTGCTGGCGTTTGCACTTCCTGCATTGGCCCAAGATTCCCTTCCCGCCAATCTCAAGCTGCTGCAGGAATTTGAAATTGCACCGACGAAGGAAGCCGTCTCGGACTATCTCATTTCTCTTCATCCGTCCCCGCAAGAGCGAGAAATCCTGGGCAATCTGGTCGCGGAGTTGGGCAACGAAAGCTATGCCCAGCGGGAATCCGCTTCGCGGCAGTTGCTGCGCCGCCCCACCGGTGTGATTGGGGTGCTGGAGGAAGCGACGAAGAACCCTGACTTTGAAATCCGTTGGCGCGCCAAGCAGATACTCGATCACACCGAGCGAGAAAGCCGCCGCTTGCTGGAGGCGGTGTTTGTGACGGTGCAAAAGGAGAAGCTGGCTGGTCTCTGCCGTCCGCTGTTCGGCGCGATTCCGCTTTGCAAGGATGATTACTTGCGAACGCAGCTTCGCCGAGCGCTGGCTGAATCTGCGGTCGAGGCGGATTCGCAATTCCTGGTGGAACAACTTCGTTCCGCGGATGAGCAACAGCAGATTGCCGCCATGGCCACGCTCGGCAAAGTCAGTCCTAAAACGGCAGCCGAGCAAGGGGTAACGCTACTAGGGGACGAAAGTTCTTTGGTGCAACTCGCCGCGCTCCGAGTGCTCGCGAACCAGGGCCGGCGAGATTCTCTACCCCACCTGGTGCGGCTCCTTGATTCGCCGGATACGCCTGTCCGCACGGAGTCCATCCGCATCCTGCGAGCGTTCACCGGCCAGCATTTCAGCTTCACCGTCTACGAGCCTGCGGAGAAGCGATCCGCCAGCGTGGAACAATGGAAAAAATGGCTGGCCGACAACGGCCAATCCGCGGAACTCAAGTTTCCGCTCTCCGATGTCGCCATCGACCTGGGCCGCCTGCTGGTTTGCGACATGGGGCAGCAAAAGGTGATCGAATTCGACAATGCCGGCGTCAAGACCTGGGAGAAGCAGATCGGCCAGGCACCTTGGGCCTGTTTCGGCCTCCCCAACGGGCATCGCCTGGCCGGCAGCTACCAGGAAAAATCCATCGTGGAATTCGACGAGGCAGGCAACGAAGTCTGGCGGATGAATGACTTGCCTGGTGGACCGATGGGGGTGCAGCGTCTGGACAATGGCAACACGCTCCTCGCCATCCCCGATGCGATGCAAGTGATCGAAGTCTCGCCCGATAAGAAAATTATCTGGAAGGCGGCTCTGGAGGGGCGTCCAACCTATGCCCGGCGTTTGGAGGATGGCCGCACGCTTGTCTCTCTTCAACAGCACCAGAAAGTTGTCGAAGTGGACGAGGGGGGCAAGGTCGCCTGGGAAATCCCCATCGGCGGAATGTCCTTCAGCGCCGACCGCACGCCATCAGGAACCACCCTCATTTGCGATTTGCAAAAAGGGGAAATCCGCGAATACGACCGGAGCGGTGCCGTGGTCTTCACTAAAAAAGGCTTCAGCAATCCCTACACCGTGCAGCGACTCACCAGCGGCAATACGATGGTGGCGGACCGAACCGGAGTGAAGGAACTCGATACCCAGGGAAATATTGTCAAAGACCTGCCGATGACGAACGTCTACCGCGCCCACCGCTACTAACTTCAGTAAGAACACCCGTGAATTCTCTACCTGCACCACTCCTGGCCGCCACTCTGTGGGAAAACCTGCTCTGGCTCGCCGGCTATAACGATCTTCGCGAAATGCCGCCGGACGCCAAGGTCACGCGCGAGTTTCTCAATCAGCCGACCAGTTGGGGCGTATTCGTCCTGATTGCCGTGGTCGCGGCATTGCTTTATGCGATTTACGCCCTTTACCGCAGGGAAATGGCAGGCTGCCCGACATGGGTCAAGATGCTGTTGGCCACCTTTCGTTCCGCGGCCATGTTGCTGCTGGTGTTTATTCTCCTCAATCCGGCCCTCATTTATTTCCGCTACCGCACCGACCATCCGGCCCTCATTGTGGTTCGTGATGCATCGCTTTCCATGAACACTCATGACAGCTACCAGGATACGGCTGCCGCGGCGAGCGTGGGAAAGGTCTTGGGAAAGAGTGCCGAGGAGATTCGCAAGCTCAAGCCAACGCGCGTGGAAATCGTCAACGATGCCCTGACCCGCGACAACCTGAAATTCCTGACCGAACTTGCCGCTCGCGGCAAAGTCCGGGCACTCAACTTCTCCGATCATGTGGACAAAGTTGATGCCCGCGCCGCCAAGGTGGAACTGGAGAAAGGGAAGAAGGACGACGGGAAGGATAAGACCAAGGAAGTCGACGAACCGGCCATCAAGCCACTGCCAACACTCGTTGCTGACGGACGAGGGACGGATATTTGGAGTGCGATCCGTGAATCGCTGGCCACCGAGTCTCCCTCTGCCATCGTGATGTTCACCGATGGTCAGCACACCGGCAAGGACGATCCCCGCGCGGCTGCCCGCGAAGCGCGAGATCGGGGAATTCCGCTGCTGATTGTTGGCGTCGGCGATCCGGCTCGGCCGCGAAACTTGAAGGCGACCGACCTTTATGTCCGCCAGCAAGTCTGGCAGGACGAGCCCTTTGAAATTGACGCCATGGTGGTCGCCCAAGGGCTCGATGCCCGCGAAGTGCGCGTGGAACTCATCGAGCAGAAAATCAACGACTCGGACGGCACCGCCGGTTCGGGGACGGTCGTCGCTACGCAGCAGCTCGCGATTCCCGATGCGGGGGGCCGCTTGCGGGTGCAGTTCTCGCACTCGGTCCGGGAATCCGGCCGCTTCAAATACACCGTCAAGGTCGAGACCGTCGACAATGAACTCGACGAAACCGATAACGAAACACCTGCTGCCGAGGCCAAGGTCCTCAGCCGTGAGCGGGTGCGAGTTTTGCTCGTCGCCGGTGCGCCGACCTGGGAATTCCGATTGGTGCAAAAGCTTCTGTCCCGCGACAAAACAATCACCGTTTCCTGCTGGTTGCAGACGCTGGATGAAGAGCGTGCCCAGGAAGGGACCCGGCAAATCACGCGCCTGCCGATTTCCAAGGAAGAGTTGTTCTACTACGACGTGGTGATGCTTTTCGACCCGAATCCACAAGAATTTGATGCACCGTGGGTGGAACTGCTCAAGAGCTTTGTCGGTGAACATTCCGGCGGATTGCTCTTTATGGCTGGCCCCAAACATTCGGGCCGGATGCTCACGAGCCCACGCACGGCGGAAATGCAAAAGCTGATGCCGGTGAGCTTTGGCGACGTCGGCGCGCTCGAAGTCGCGGCACTTTTGTCGTCGAATCAGCGGGCCTGGCCGCTGAAAGTGGTCGCCGCCAATGCGGACCATCCCGTGATGCGTTTTTATCCCGACCGGGCAGAGACGCTACAGCGGTGGGAGACACTTCCCGGAATTTTCTGGAGCTTCCCTTCGCAAGAGCCCAAGCCGACGGCCACGGTGCTGCTCGAGCATAGCGATCCCACGCTTCGCAGCGTAGAAGGTTCGCGGCCGCTTCTTGTCGCTGGTCGTTACGGCAGCGGACATACGCTTTATCTCGGTTTCAACGGCACCTGGCGCTGGAGACGGGCCGGTCGGCAAGCGGAGTTTTTTGACAAATTCTGGATTCAATCCGTTCGCTATCTGGTCGAAGGGCGATCGCTGGAAGGTCGCCGCCGCGGCTATGTGCAAGCGGACCGGGACCGCTACGAAGTTGGCGAGCGCATCACGGTCACTTCCCGCTTGCAAGATGCTGCGTACAACCCGCTCGTCGCGCCCAAGGTGGAGGCAACGCTGCAGGTGGGAGCCGAAAACCCGGAGACCGTCGTGTTGATGCCGGTTTCCAACCAACCCGGCACTTTTGAAGCGACCCTCACCGCCAAAAAGACCGGCCGCCACAGTCTTCGCGTCCGCACCGCCGCTGCCGAGGCGGAAGGGGCCACGATCGAAACTTCGTTCGACGTTGTCCTTCCCAGCGTGGAAACCAACCAGGTCTGGCTCGACAAGCCTCTGCTGAAGGAACTCGCCGAGACCTCGGGGGGAAAATACTTTGACATCGACCAGCTCGATCAACTGGCCGCAGCCGTGCCCGACAAAACGCGGCAGATTGAAGTCCGTGAGAAACCCGACCCGCTGTGGGACGTGCGGGGAATGATGTTCCTTCTGGTCGGCCTGCTCGGCGTCGAATGGCTGGTCCGCAAACGTTACAAGCTCCTTTAATTCAGAAATATCCGCTCACGGAGTGAGCGGACTCCAAAAGACATGTCCGATATTGCTGCAAGTTCCCTGGGTAAAGAAACCGCTCCGGTCATCACAAGACTGTCGCAGCTTCGTTCTCAGATGACCCGTTGGTTTCTGGTGGACGGCCTCTCGCGCGTCCTCTGGCTGCTCATCGGCTTGTGCCTGCTGGATCTGGCGATCGACTGGTTCTTTCGCATGGATAAACCGCAGCGCGTGGTGATGATGGCCCTGATTGGGGCTGCGCTCGTGTGGCTGATCTGGCGGCGTTTGGTTCGCCCGCTCTCCGTCCACGTCAGTGACGATGCCTTATGCTTGCAAGTGGAAAAGGGAAACAAGCAGTTGTCGGAAGGGTTGATTAGCGCTCTGCAATTCGCCCGCATGCCCGATGTGGCTGCACGGGGAATGTCTCCCGTCCTCGTTCGGCAGACCGTCATCTACGGCACGCAGGCGGCACGCAATGTGGACTTTGGCGGAGTGCTGGATGCCAAGGAGTTTCGCCTGAATCTGCTGCTGCTGGTGATTGCCCTGGCCACCCTTGTCGGCTGTGGAATTGGCGTCGTCAAAAATGACAATCTCGGCATTTGGTTCAATCGCAATGTGATGTTGGGCGAAATGCTCTGGCCGCAAAAAACCTATCTCGTCGTCAAACGGGTGGAGAATGGCCGTGTGAAATTTCCCCGCGGCGAGGATTGGACACAGGTTGTGGAAGTTCGCGAGGACAGCGAAGTAGTTCCCGAGATGGTCTATATCGATTTCCGCCAGTCGCGCGGAAAAAGCGTGCAGTCGATGAAGAAGACCGCGGAGCGGCAGTTTGAGACGATTTTCACGAACGTGATTGAAGAGTTTGAATTTCGGGCTCGCGGCGGAGACGCGGTTTCCCCTTGGATCCAAGTCGAACTTGTGGAAACGCCCGCGGTGGAGGAACTGCATCTCCAGGTGACGCCCCCCAAATACACGGGCGAAAAGGTCTTGGATTTGCCGCCGGGCAAAGGTCCCTATTTTGTTCTCAAAGGAAGTTCGCTCAAGCTGACCGGCAAGGCCAACAAGCCGCTGGCGGAAGCGAACCTGATTATTGAGGGGAAAAAACATCCGCTGGATTTGGCTCAAACAACCGAGTTTTCCGGCCAGATCACCCCCAAAGAATTGCTCGCGGGACAGTATGTCATTGATCTGCACGATACCGAGAAGCTCACCTCTCGCCGTCCGACGGCGTTCGGGCTCCGCCTGCGGGCAGACCGTGAGCCCCGGGTCCGTTCGCGGCTGATCGGCGTGAGCGGGATGGTGGTGCCGCGGGTACGGATTCCGATCAATACCCGCATCACCGACGACTACGGCGTTACCTCCGTGGAAGTGAAATACCTGTGGCGGGACGACGTGGCCCAAACCACCAACGAAGGAAAGCTGCCACTGCCAGCTGCGACGGAGTTCTTAAAAAAGACCGAATTGGGCTTCGACGACGTGCTAGATCTGGAGCCGCTGAAAATTCCCACTGGCACATCCCTCAATTTCCACGTTGCCGCTCTGGATAACGACGATGTCTCCGGGCCGAATTTGGGGAAGTCGTCCGATTTCCTGCTTCGGGTCGTTACGGAAGAAGAACTGAGGACTGACCTTTTGCGCCGCGAGAAAGAGCAGCGGCAGGAATTCGAACGGCTGCTCAAGAATGAAGAAGACTTGTTGACGGACTGCAAGGCGCTGCAAGCAGGTGTTACCTCGGCGGCCAGCCTTTCCCAGGAACAAAAGGACCAGCTGATGCAGTTTCAGCGGCGGCAGAAAGTGATTGGCTCCAACGTCGCCGCGATTGCCGAACGGCTCAACGGCATCGTGATCGAAGTCCTGAACAACCGAATTGAAGACCCGGCCGGCAAATTGGAAAAGCGCCTCAAGGAGGACATCATTCGCCCCATGGGCGAGATCGCGGACCTGGGCGTCCCCAGTGCCGTCGCCGAACTCGACAAGGCCCGCCGACTTTCCTTGGAGGTCGCTCCCCGTGGTGAAGCCCTGCAAGCCGCGGTCACGCGGCAGCAGGAAATTGTGGACCAGATGCAAGAAATCCTGCGGCACCTGGTGAAGTCGGAAGGCTACCAGGAAGCCGTCAATCTGCTCTACGAGATCCAGAAATCCCAGCAGGACGTCCTTGATAAGACAGTCAAAGAGAAACAGGAACGCATCAAGGGAATCATCGAAGGGGGAACGCCCTCCGAGAAAAAGCCCGAGGAAACCAAGCCGGAAGAAAAGCCAGGGGCCAAACCAGACGAGAATAAGCCGACCGAGGAAAAGCCAGCCACCAAATAGGATTCCCGCCGCTCAAAAACCGCCCGAATACGCCCAATTTACAATAATTCCCTTTACGTCAGGCCGTCTGTCCCGTCATATTGTTATTGGAACCAAATACCCGCCTTCGGGTACTAATGATTGTTAGCCTTGCTGGAACCCGTTTGCCTCCTTGGAGGGCATTTCATGCTCCGCCGTTTCGCACTTGCTGTTTTGCTTCTGCTCCCCCTCTCTGCGTTGGGGCAGGAAGCGCCTGTTCCCAGTTCCGGTGGCAAGACTCCGCTGGGGGTCCGCCAACAGCGCGTGGAGCAAATGACCGAGGAACTCGAACGCCGCTTCGGTTCCCTCATCCAGACCTTGCAGCAGGCCGAACCAGAGCGGGCGGATCGGCTGAAGAAGACGCTCGACGAGGCCAAAAAACTGCAGCTCAAGGATCGGATGGCTTTGATTACCAAATCGCTGGATTCGGCGAATTTGGAAACCGCCACCGATAAGCAGAAAGACGTCCTCTCGGACATTCGCAAATTGCTGGCCTTGCTCCTCGACGAAAAGAGCGACAAAGACAAAGACCGCGAAGAGTTCGAACGGCTGCAAGAATGGAAGAAGAATATCGAGAAGATTATTCAGGAAGAAAAGGGCGAAAAGCGAGAAGCCGACAAGCTGGCTTCTAAAGACAAGACTCTCGCCGGTCTGGAAGCCAAAATCAAAGCCATCAATGAACTGATCGAGAAGCAGCAGAAAGTCATCGCCGACACGCAGGCTGCTCGTGAGGAGGGAATTCAATCGCTTGGAAAAATTGCCCCCAAACAGGAACAGATACGCAACGAGACCAAAAAGGTTGCCGACCAAATTGCCAAGGAAGCCGGCGATGCCCCCCCTGCCGAATCCAAGCCGGGTGAAGGGGACAAGCCGTCAGAAGGAAGCAAGCCCGCCGAAGGCTCCAAGCCGAGCGAAGGTGGCAAGCCCTCCGAAGGAGCAAAGCCCAAAGAAGGAAGCAAGCCCAGCGAGGGTGGCAAGCCGAGCGAAGGCGGAAAACCCAAAGAAGGAAGCAAGCCCGCTGAAGGCGGCAAACCTTCGGAAGGTGGCAAGCCCAGCGAGGGTGGAAAACCGTCGGAAGGTGGAAAGCCGTCTGAGGGAGGCAAGCCGTCCGAAGGTGGAAAGCCCAGTGAAGGTGGCAAACCGAGTGAAGGTTCGCCCCCCTCTCCCAGCACAGAACGCCCGCCGGAAGCCGGTGAGAAGCCGCTCCGTCAGGCGACCGAGAATCAGAAGCAGGCTGCCGCCAACCTTCAGCAAGGCAAGGGGAAGGCCGCACAGCAGGACGAACAGACGGCGCTCGAAAATCTCAAACGCGCTCTGGGTGAACTGAAGAAAGAGCAGCAGCGGATCGCCAGCTTGCCGCCGGAAGCCTTCGATAAGATGGCCAAGAAGCAAGAAGAGATTGCCCAGAAGGCCGGTGAGATTCAGGACAAAATGAAAGAGAGTGAGAAGGGAAGCCCTTCGGGTGGACAGCCCGGCGGCAAGGACGGTGGGAAGCCCGGCAGTGGCAAGCCCCAGCCCGGACAGAAGCAAGTCCAGCAGGCCCAAAAGCAAATGCAGCAGGCCGGCGACGACCTGAAGAAGCAAGATCCCGAAGGGGCCTCGCGCCAGGAGCAAAAGGCGATCAAGGAACTTGAGGACGCCCTTAAGGAAATCGAAGAGCGTTTGGCTCAACTCCGTGAAGAGACGCAGTTGGAAAAGCTGGCTCGTCTGGAAGCCCGCTTCCGCGAGATGCTCACCCGCCAGCAGAAGACGACAGGGGACACTGCCGAACTAGAGAAGCGAAAAGTCGAAAACCAAAAAATCGACCGCTTGGCTCATAACCCGCTCGTCAAAGAAGAGAACTCCTTGGCGGACGCCGCCCAGCAGTCGCTCGACATAATCCTGGACGATGGCACCAGCGTCGTCTTCCCGGACGTGATTGAACAGCTGCGCGACGACCTTTATTCAGTCGCCAAGCTCATCGAAGCCAAGAAGACCGATGCCTACACCCACACCATGCAGAAGGAAATCGAAACCACGCTGGAAGAGTTGATCGAAGCTCTGCAGCAGGCTCAAAAGCAGAAAGAAGGTGGTGGTGGTGGCGGCGGCGGCGGTGGAGGAGGTGGCGAGCCTCCCCTGCTCCCCAACTCGGCGGAACTGAAACTTCTTCGCGCTGCCCAGTTGCGAGTAAATCGCCGGACCCAGTCCTTTGACACCAATCGGCCCAAAGAAGGTCTCGACGACGTGTTAAAGGGTGAAATTCAGAGCATTGCCAAGCGACAGGCCGAAATCCAGGAAATGACGATCAAAATCCTGGAGCGGGCAGAATCCCCTTAAATCCGTGGTGCAGGTTGCCTGCCCCCCAGAATGAAGTCAGTATTGGGCAGGTTAGAAGCCCGCCCCACGATGAAATCACTTGCTTTACCCCGCCCAGTGCGGGATACTTTTAATATCCTCTCAGCCTGTTTCCCAGCTCCCTTTAAGGAACGCCCGCGATGGTTCGAAGATTCTCGTTCGCAGCGTTTGTCCTGGCAATTTCGCTTCCCATTTTCGCCGACGACCCCAAGCCGGTCTCCCCTGCGGAAAAGCCGATTGCCACCGACAAGGTTTTGGACAGCTTTCTCGCCGCCATCAAGGAAAACAAGGATTTTAGCGCCGAACAGCTTCAAAAGGCGACCGAGATTTTCTCAGCCCTTCGTGCAGAAGCCGACGGCAAGTCGATTGCCGTCACGGAAGCTCTCCGTGAACTCTATCCGGATTTCAAGGACGCCCTGACGACGCTGGGCGAAGAGAATCTTGAGGAAGCGGTCACCAAACTCGGCAAGTTGCGGGATGCGAAGGACCCCTACCTGGCGGCGGACGCGGCTTATTTTCTCGCCAGGGCCTATATGCTCGACGAGCGATATGAAGACGCACTGCCGCTGCTGGAGGATGCGACTGGAAAGAACGCCGACAAGACCGTACGCGGGGGTGAATCGCTGTTCTTGCGGGGAGTGGCCTATGGCCAACTCATTCAGCGCAAGGAAGCCATGGAATGCCTCAAGAAATTCCTGGATATTTATCCCGAAGCGCCGGAGCGGATGCGGGTCGGTGCGTTCCGCCAGTTAGAAGCTCTCAAGCTGTATGAGGATGGCACGTTGACCGACGTGCAGTTCCGCATGGAATTCAGCCGTCGCAAGCTTTCACTCGAAGACGCGGGCCAGACGACCCGCGAGCAGCAGAAAAAAATCATCGATATCCTCGCCAAGCTCATCAAGGAAGCGGAAGACAAAGAATCCAGTTCCAAGGGTAGCGGCAAGCCCAAGCCGGGGCAAAAACCGGGCAAGGGGAGCGAAGGCGAAAGCCAGGCTAAGGGAGAAGGGCAAGGCCAAGAGGGAACTTCCGGCGGCGGCAGCAAGGGGACGGATAGCGACACGGTAAAGCGCTTGCATCGAGGCGGCCCAACCAGCCCCTGGAGCCAACTCCGCGACCGTGAGCGGGACCCGGTGTTCAACGCCATCAAGGACAAATACCCCGCTCGTTACCAACAGCTTATTGAGCAGTACTATAAGAGCTTCAGCGACGAGAGCGACGGGTAATTCCCAGCCGATTGTCCGACGAAATCCTGCCGCACTAAATTCGGCTGGTGTATGATAGAGGCATGATCACTGCAACTCGATTCTGGGCCGTGCTAGTTCTGCTGCCGGCCCCTATTTTCGTCGGGACCATTTGTCATGCTCAGCCAACCACGCTCAGCAAGGACGGCATCTCGCTGACCCTGCTGAGCGGAGAAACCAGGCCCACGAAGGCAATCGGGATCGCGGCAGGCAAGCTCACCGGTGAAGGGATTTCCGAGCCCCTCTCACTGGACGAAGTACGTCAAGTTCGGTTCGCCCCCTCATCTCCCGAGGCCAAGCCAGTTGTCGTATTGCACCTGCTTGGCGGCGGCAAAGTATTTGCCAAATCTGTCACCGTCGCGAGTGACCAGTGCCAGGTGGAAACTTCGCTCGCAGGCAAGCTGACCATTCCCCTCGACCAGGTTCGCGGCATGCGACTGGATCCGGCTGCTCCGAACGCCGTGTTTGACAAAACGCTGGCCGCACCCAGCGCCGATCAGGACCGTCTGTTCATCAAGATTGAAGACAAGGTCGATTCCGTGGCCGGCATTTTCAAATCGCTGGGGGACAAGGAATTTCAGTTTGAATTGGGGGGCGAAATAAAGTCGCTACCTCGCGAAAAACTGTTTGGCGTGGTCGTCGCCCAGGGTTCCGCGGAGGATGATCCCAACAAAGCGGCCATCACCCTTCGTGATGGCTCGCTGATCGCCGGTGAGATCGATTCGCTCACGGCAGGCAAGTTGACCGCCAAGCTCCCCGGCGGCAGCCCGGTGGAAATACCGCAGGAAGCCATCGCTTTCCTGGCCCTCCGTTCCAGCCGCCTCGAATTCCTTTCCGATCTCAAACCCGTTGAAGAAGAGCAGCGGTCGATCGCTTTTTTGGATGTTCCCTGGCAAAAGGATCGCAGCGTTCAAAACCGCACCTTGACGCTCGGCCAGCGCACTTTTGAAAAGGGAATCGGCTGCCATGCCGAATGCCGGCTGACCTTCGCCGCCGATGGCAAATGGGATGTCCTGGCTGCCGTGATTGGCATCGATGCCGAAACCATGGGGAAGGGTGACTGTATCTTCATTGTGCTGGCGGATGGCGAATCGGTCTTTTCCCGCCGCGTGAAGGGGACGGACGCTCCTCAGGAAATTCAAGTAGAAATTCCTCGGGCCAAACGGGTCACTCTCCTCGTCGAGTCCGGCGCCGGACTCGACCTGGGGGACCATGCGGACTGGTGCGACGTTCGCTTCATCAAGAACAGCAAATAGCCACGAAGGTTTACGGAGCCACCTATGCAATCTGACATTCGCTATGCGTGGCTCCTGTCCGCGGCCTTGCTGGCGGCTGGCATGCCGGTTTTGGCCCAGGAAGACGCCAAGAACGCCAAGGAATCAATTTCCGCGGCTGATCTAGCTGCCGTCAAGTCTGCCCAGAAACAACGGGTGGAGACCATTGCCAAAGTCTATGGCGCGGTGGTCGCGATTTATGGCAATGACCGCGGCGGTGGCGGGTCGGGCGTTCTTTACGACCCCGCCGGCTTTGCGCTAACAAACCACCATGTCGTCGCCGGCGCGGGGACCGAAGGCTGGGGCGGTCTGGCCGATGGCAAACTCTACCGCTGGAAACTCATTGGCACCGATCCCGGTGGAGACGTCGCCATCATTCAACTTACGGGGAAGGACGCCTTTCCCTATGCCCCGCTCGGGGATTCCGAGACGGTGCGAGTGGGCGATTGGGCCATGGCCATGGGAAATCCGTTCGTCCTGGCGGAGGATCAGCGCCCCACGGTCACACTTGGCATCGTCAGCGGCGTGCGTCGCTTCCAAGAAGGCTCGGGCATGAACCAACTGGTGTATGGCAACTGCATCCAGGTGGACAGTTCCATCAATCCGGGCAACTCCGGCGGTCCGCTGTTCAGTTTGCGAGGCCAGGTCATCGGCATCAATGGTCGCGGCAGTTTTGAAGAGCGGGGACGCGTCAATGTCGGACTCGGCTATGCCATCTCCGCCAATCAGTGCCGGATGTTCATCCCGGAATTGCTGGCCACCAAGATTGCTCAGCACGGCACGCTCGACGCTATTTTCGGCACCCGCGAAGGAAAGGTCATCTGCCACACGGTCAATCTCGACTCCGCAATTGCCAAGGCCGGCCTGCAATTGGGGGACAAACTCATCAAATTCGAGGGACAGCCAGTCGTGGACGCCAACCAGTTCACCAACGATCTCAGCATGTACCCCGCCAACTGGCCCGTGGAAGTGACCTGGGAGCGTGACGGCAAGCCGATCACCGCCCACGTTCGCTTGAGCGCGCTGCCGTACGAACCCATCGTTAAGAAATCCGAAGAACCGCCGCCCGAAGAA
>CAYUJE010000002.1:43405-48900 GCA_964444865.1 uncultured Pirellulaceae bacterium
CCGAAGAACCGCCGCCCGAAGAAAAGCCGGGCGAAGAGAAGCCGAAGGAAGAAAAACCCGCCGAGAAGAAACCGGAAGGGGACAAACCTGCCGAGAAGTCCGCGGAAGAAAAGAAGGAAGAGCCGGCCAAAGAAAAGTCCGCGGAAGCCAAGCCCGCGGACGAACAGCCCGCTGAGAAGGAAGCTAAAAAGGAAGAGAAGCCTGATCCCAACGCCCCCCCCAATCCCAAGGATTTGCCGAAGAATCCCCCGATGCCCATGCGGCCGCAACCGCCAAAACTTCCTCTGGGGGATGCGGGAAAAATCCGTGACAACGACCTCAATAAGAAAAATGCCGCCCAAATATTGGCCCGCTGGCGGGAACAATGCGGTGCCGCCGGACTCAAGGAATCTGGCGTGATTTTCAAAATGGAAAGTACCCTGCTACGCGACGGCAAAGCCGTGGGTGGCCAGCAGCTTACCATCGCCTCTGGCGGCCGTTGCCGAGTGGACTATCTGCTGGACGAGAAGAAACATTCACTCGGTACCGATGGCAAGACGTACTGGCTCGTTGCGGAAGGCAAGTCCCAAGAGGTATCGCAATCGCGTGCCCTGCGTGATCCACACTTTGCCCAGGCGGTCGCTCTCGCTTCGCTGCTGGTCCCCCAGCCGCTGGAAGGGCTCGGCACGCTCGCTCTCGACGGGGCCGACAAGGGTCGCGGCCGTCTTTGTTACCGATTGAGCGCGACGGACAAGGAGAGCGAACAATTCTTCGCCTGGCTCAGCGTCACCGACGACAATCTGCAGCCGCGAGTTCAATTGCAGAAGACCGGCGTCGGTATCGACGACGATGAGCCGATTGCCTCGGTTGTCTACGACGAATGGGACGATACGGACGGACTCTATCTGCCGTGGAAGGCCACGCTTGTCCGCGGCCTGGCCGAACATCCTGAACTCGTCATGGATACCCAGTCCTGCTCCGCCTTGGCGGAGATTGATGAAGCCTTTTTTCAGGCACCCAAAAATGAAACTCCAAAATAAGCTCGCCGGCGCGGTCCTGGCCATCCTTTGCCTGGCATCGGCAACGATTCTTGTCGCGGAGGAAACCGTCTCTCCCGACGGGGTTTTCGCCGAAGCGATTCAAATCGCCCAGCGGCGGACGGTAAAGATCTACGGAGCCGGAATCGGACGCAGTCCGGCTTACGCCAGCGGAATCCTGGTATCGTCGACGGGGGACGTTTTGACCGGAAATGGGGTCTATCTGGGAGCCGACAACCTCCGGGTGACGCTGCCGGATGGCACCACTTATCCCGCAACCGTGGTCCGCCGCAGCCAGTCCTTGCAAGTCGCACAACTCAAAATCGAGGCCAACACTCCTGACTTCTTCGAAATCCCCGAGAAGCCCGCGGCCGGCAAAGGGGACTGGATTCTAGCCGTCAGCAATGCGTTCAAAGTGGCGGATCGGGCGGAACCGCTGTCGGTAAACATTGGCGTGCTCTCGCTCCGGACGCTGCTCGATGCCCGGCGCGGCGTGAACGATTTTCCCTATGAAGGAGACGTCTACCTCTACGATGCGATCACCAGCAATCCCGGAGCCGCCGGCGGCGCGGTGGTCAGCACCGAAGGGAAGCTGGTCGGCATGATTGGCCGCGTCATCGAATCAAAGTCCACGAACACACGCCTCAACTATGCGGTGCCGGCGGATACGCTGCTGAAGTTCATGTCGGGTGAAGAACCGGCTCCGATGGTGACGCAGACCCCCTCGACCGGCGCGAAAGGGGAACTCGGCATTCGCCTCTTCGCCCTGGGGGGCCGCAAGAGCCCGGCTTTCATTGATCGCGTGATTCCCAACAGTGCCGCCGCTAAGGCGGGCCTCAAGACGGACGACATGGTCATTTCCATCGGCGGCGAGATTGTTCGCAACGCGGGGGATTTCAATCGCCTGGCGGAAGCCTTGAAAGCCGGCGAGGAAGTTACCATTGAGGTCAAGCGCAAGAATGATTTGCTGACCATCAAGCTCATGCCCTCGGAGGCCAAATAATGAATCCGTTAACAGTTTCCCGATGTTGTGGATGTGCGGTTCTGGCGGCATGGCTGATTTGCGGGATGGTCGCGGAAGCTGACGAGCCCAAGCCGAAGGACGCCGCAGCCGAGCAAAAGACGCTTTTGCGAGGAACGCTGCTGGCACCCAAAGCCTTCCGCGCTGCCGCCCAAAAGATTCAAGCGTCGATGGTCACGATCGAAGGCTTCGGCGGTCTGGCCCCCGGCAGCGGGCAGACCAAGGGAATTCATGCCCCCGGTGAAGGGCCGACGACAGGTCTCATCATTTCGTCGGACGGCTATATCGTCACCAGCACTTTTAATTTCATCCGCAAGCCGCCGATTATTGCCGTGCGCCTCCCTTCGGGAGAACGGAAAATCGCGCAGTTGCTGGGGCGGGATGAAACCCGTCGCATTTGCCTGCTCAAGATCGATGGCGTGAGCGGGTTGGACGTGCCAGAGATGGCCCCGCGAGAAAATCTCGCGGTCGGTCAGTGGGCGGTCGCCTTGGGGATTGGCTATGGAGACGACGAGCCGGCTCTGACGGCGGGAATTATCTCCGCCACCAGCCGCATCGGAACCAAAGCCGTGCAGACCGACGCCAATCTCAGCCCGGCGAATTATGGCGGACCGCTGATCGATCTCGACGGCCGCGTCATCGGCATCTGCGTACCGCTTTCTCCCGGCGGCCAGAAAGAAGGTGCCGGCAGCGAATGGTACGACTCGGGCATCGGTTTCGCCGTTCCACTGGTCGGCCTCGACAAAGTCATCACCGCCATGAAGGAAGGAAAAACTCTGCAGAAGGCTTTTCTGGGTGTCCAAACCCAGCCGACGGGAACGCCCCCCAGCGGCGCGTCCGTCGTGCAGGTCGTCCCTGATTCCCCAGCCGCCAAAGGGGGCCTGGTCAAGGACGACAAACTGCTCAAGCTGGACGACACGGAAATCATGGATGTGACCCACCTCTCGTCCGTCATTGCCCGTTATGTTGCTGGGGACAAAGTCGAGTTGACCTACCAGCGGGGCGAAGAGAAGAAGACCGTTACCATCGAGCTGGCCGTCGCTCCTCCCCCAGCCCCTCCCGTGAAGCCGATGCCGCCGATGGATCCTGCCAAAAAGCCCGAAGAAAAGCCGGCTGAAAAACCAGGCGAGGAAAAGCCGTCCGAGAAGCCAGGCGATGAAAAGCCCGCCGAAAAACCCGCGGAGCCCAAGCCGGAGCCGCAGCCGGAAAAGACGCCGCAGGCGAACTAACCCATCATGAGGAGCAGAATGGAATCGCTCAGAAAATCGCCGGTCGCCGTCGTGCTGGCCGCTGGCCAAGGGACGCGGATGAAGTCCGACTTGCCCAAAGTCCTTTGTCCCGTTTTGGGCCGGCCCATGATCCATTACGTGCTGGATGCACTTGCCGCCGCTGGCGTGCAGCGCGTGATTGCGGTCGTCGGCTATCGGGCGGATGACGTCAAGGCGGCGCTCCACGAACGAAAAAACGTCGAGTATGCCCTGCAGACGGAGCGACTGGGGACAGGACATGCCGTAAAAATGGCTCGCGGACAGCTTTGGGAACATGAGGGACCGGTGATCATCGTCGCCGGAGATTCCCCCATGATCCAGCGGCAGTCCCTGGCGGCTTTGCTCGATCATTTCTATGGAGCGCTCCCCTCTTGCTTGCTGGGAACCTTGAAAAAGGACGACCCCAGTGGCCTCGGAAGAATTGTCCGAGATGAGCGGGGAGAGTTTGCCGGCATTGTCGAGGAGAAAGACGCGACTTTGCCGCAGCGGCAGATCAAGGAAGTCAACATGAGCACCTACATCTTCGAATGCCGCGAACTTTTGCACGGGCTCGACCTCCTTAAGAATGACAACCGGCAGGGGGAATACTACCTGACGGATTGTCCCGGCATCTTGAAGCGGGAGGGAAAACTGGTCCAGGCCCTCCCAATTCTCCAGCCGTGCGAAGCGCTCAGCATTAACACGCCCGACGAACTCGCTGCCGTGGAGGCGGAAATGCTTCGGCTGGGTTACGAGCGGGCGTTTTAGCCGACGTTTCTTCCCA
Organism: uncultured Pirellulaceae bacterium; assembly: GCA_964444865.1. Taxonomy (GTDB): domain Bacteria; phylum Planctomycetota; class Planctomycetia; order Pirellulales; family Pirellulaceae; genus SXOA01. Next base: position 47,474 of record CAYUJE010000002.1, read on the forward strand.
TTGCCAGCAAATTGTCCTGGCATGTGGCACCCGTGCCGCTTGCCTCCATCGGCCCCTTCGCTCATCATCAAGGATGCGGCAGCGGACGCTGATTCCTGACCCCTGACTCCTGACCCCTTCCCCCATGCGTGAGCTCAAGATCTTCTCCGGCCAGGCCAACCGCAAACTGGCCAAGGATATTTGCGCCCACCTGCATCTGCCGCTGGGGGAAATCACCCTCGGCAAGTTCAAGGATGGCGAGAACTATTGCAAGATTGAAGAGGACATTCGCGGCCGCGACATCTTCCTAATCCAGCCAACCTGCCCGCCGGTGAATGACAACCTGCTGGAACTGCTGATCATGATCGACAGTTGCAAACGGGCCAGTGCCGAGCGGATCACCACGGTCATTCCCTATTTCGGCTATGCCCGGCAGGACCGCAAGGACGAAGGCCGGGTACCGATTACCGCCAAGCTGGTGGCGAACCTCATCACCCGGGCGGGTGCCGACCGAGTGCTGACGATGGACCTCCATTCGCCGCAGATTCAAGGCTTCTTCGACGTCCCCGTGGACAACATGTTCGCCGCCCCGGTCCTCAACGAATTCGTGGTCAGCCTGTCCCAGCCCGACGAGGAGCGAGTCGTCGTCAGTCCCGACGTCGGCAGCATCAAGCGGGCCCTGTGGCACGCCAAAAAACTGGGCGGACAACTGGCCATCGTCGACAAGCGGCGGGACAGCCCGACGGAGACGCGGCAGGAACACATCATTGGGGGTCCCATCCGGGGAAAAATTGCCCTGATGTTCGACGACATGATTTCGACGGGGGGCTCGATTTGCGGGGCCGCCATGAAGGTGCATGCCGAAGGAGCCAAAGAGATCTACGTCGCGGCTACGCACGGGGTCCTCTGCGGCGACGCGGTCAAAAAGCTCAACGAAGCACCCATCACCAAGGTCATCGTCACCGACACAATTCCGCTGCCGCCAGAGAAGCTGACGCAGTGTCCCAAAATCACCGTCCGCACCGTCGCACCGATGCTTGCGGAGGCCATCAAGCGGATTCACCACGACCAGTCGATCAGCATGATGTTCGAAAAAACGGAGGAATAGTCGTGCCGGCAGAGCGGAGCAGCGGCTATCTTTCCCATGCGGCTTTTTCAGCGCTGTATCTGCTGCTCCTGGCGGCGGTCATCGGCGGCAGCTACTATGCCCGGTCCTGGGCTATTGCCGTCTACGGCGGTCCGCAGGGCCAAGCCGGTTGGGACCAGTGGCGAGCCGGTGCCGAAAAGCTCTCCACCGAAGGCCCGGTCAAACGCCGCGTTCCCAAAAGCGACAAGCCCCCGGCGCTCGTCCTGGCCACGACGTACTTTGGCGTCTGCCTCACCATTGTCCTCGTGCTAACGACGGTCCTATTCGCGACGGCGGTATACTTTGTGCAAGGGGTGCTCCG
>CAYUJE010000002.1:49000-65076 GCA_964444865.1 uncultured Pirellulaceae bacterium
AGCATTGAGCATCGAGCATTTGACATTGCCCCCTTCGCCCTCATATCCGCTTGTGCCTCCTTCCCACCCCACCTTTCTCGAAGCTTTTTGGGTCTGGTGCCGCATCGCGGCTCTCAGCTTTGGGGGGCCGACGGCGCAAATCGCGGTGATGCACCGGGTGCTGGTGGAAGAGAAAAAGTGGATCAGCGAGCACCGTTTTCTGCACGCCCTCAACTACTGCATGCTCCTGCCGGGACCCGAAGCCCAGCAGCTCGCGGTCTATATCGGCTGGCTGCTGCACGGCACGCGGGGCGGGCTGGTCGCGGGGACGCTCTTCATTTTGCCGGGCTTCGTGGCGATCCTGCTGCTGAGCATGGTGTATGTGCTGGCCCAATCCCAGGATGCCTCCGCCCTTTCCCATCTCGTGGACGCCGTCTTTTATGGTTTGAAGCCGGCCGTGGCGGCCATTGTGGCCGAGGCGGTCATTCGCATCGGCAGAAAGGTGCTGAAGAACCGGGTGATGGTCGCCATCGCGGCTTTGGCGTTCGTGGGAATCTTTTTTCTCGAATTGCCGTTTCCCGCCATCATTCTGGCCGCGGGGCTGACCGGCTTTGTCGGTGGAAAACTCTGGCCTAAGACTTTTCAGGTCATCAAGCAGCACGGCGAAGGTCCGGCGGATGACCAGCGGGCGGTCGATGCCGCCGCGGAGAAAGCCAGGCCCACGTTCGCGCGGACCCTGCTCATCTCCGCTTTCTGGCTGACCCTCTGGTTCGCACCGCTCGGCGCACTGGCGTGGTGGCTCGGCCCGGAGAGTGTGTTTGTCAAGGAAGGACTCTTCTTCAGCCAGGCAGCCGTCCTGACCTTTGGCGGCGCATACTCGGTCCTTTCCTACATCGGCCAGAAAGCCGTCCATCAGTTCGGCTGGCTCAAGCCGGCGGAGATGATGGACGGCTTGGGGATGGCGGAAACCACTCCCGGCCCGCTGATCATGGTGGTGCAGTTCGTCGGCTTCATGGGTGCTTACCGCAACCCCGGTTCGCTGCCGCCACTGACGGCGGGCATCCTGGGCTCGGTCATCACGGTCTGGGTCACGTTCGTCCCCTGCTTTTTCTGGATCTTCCTCGGTGCCCCCTACATCGAGCGGCTACGGGGGAATCTCAACCTCAGTTCCGCCCTCTCCTCCATCACCGCGGCCGTCGTGGGGGTGGTGCTGAATCTGGCGATTTGGTTTGGAATTCACGTCCTGTTCGCGGACGTCTCCGAAGTCCGCACGAGCGGACTCGCCGGCAAAATCACGGTCACCAGCAGCGGGGAGATCAGCGAAAAGCTCACCTCAGAATCTCCCCAGCCCCAAGCCTCCTTCTACCAGCCCCATCTCCGGTGGTTTTGGCCGGTGTGGTCGTCCACCCGCTGGGGCAACGTGCTCCTGCTGGCCGTAGCCCTGCTGCTGATTTTCCGCCTGAAGCAGGGGATGCTCGTAACGCTGGCGACTTGCATCGCCTTGGGAGTCTTGCTCTATCTCTTGGGGCTGTAAAATCCTCGCTGGCACAGGGAGAATGAAAGGCAAACCGAGAAAAAGAGGTCTCCCATTTTCCGCCCCGTGCCCGCCGAGTTTTGTGAGCAGCGACTTGCCCCTATACTCGTATGCGTACCTGTCCCGGTTCGGTTTCCCCTGTTCGGTTTCCACAATCTCATGTCCGATGCAAAATCAAAATTGGCTATGCTCGGTGTTATGAACCGAAACTTGAGTGAGTTTAGAATACGCCAGGGTCCTGCCGGAATGCACCTTTTTCACCGTAGGACTGGCCTGAATCTTCTATTAGACGAGATTCGTGTGCCGCCAGAGCATTGGGCGGAAGCGCCTCGCCAGTTATCGATCGCGTTGACGAACGCTTGTGACCTTGAGTGCGATTTCTGCTACGCGCCAAAACATCATGCCAGACTTTCGGCAACCAAGATCATCGACTGGCTGGACGAGCTAAACTCAGGGGGCTGTGTTGGCATTGGATTTGGCGGCGGGGAGCCGACACTTCATCCGGACCTGCCAAAACTCTGCGAGTATGCGGCGCAACACACGGAAATGTCGGTGTCGTTGACAACGCACGGCCATCATCTTGACGAAGATTATGTTCGGTCGCTGGCTGGAAACGTCCACTTTGTGCGAATAAGTATGGATGGGGTCGGCCAAACTTACGAATCAGTTCGCGGACGTTCCTTTCAGGCACTAATTAGCCGACTAAACTCTCTGCGAGACACGATACGGTATGGGATTAATTATGTCGTGAACTCGCAGACGATTCGAGACATCGACGCTGCGATCGACGTTGCCGAGAATCACGGAGCATCTGAGTTCTTACTATTGCCTCAACGGGCCTCCCAGAATAGTCCTGGAATCGATATTGATACAAGTCTTGCGTTGAAGGAATGGGTAGACCGATATCATGGGGGCGTACGACTGACGGTGAGTGAGAGTGGAGCCGATGGCCTTCGTTACTGCGACCCATTTCAACTTGAGAAAGGCACTCAAGGCTACGCGCATATAGACGCGTCGGGATTTATCAAAAGAACATCCTTTGACTTGACGGGGATCGCCATCGGGAAAGAAGGGGTTATTGAAGCATTGAAACTCCTGCGGGCCACAGAAACGGAGAACAGGTCATGAAAATGTGGTTTGGATACGGGTCGGAGCATTCTGCCAATCTGGTCATGATTGGTCATTTCAAAGACGCCCAAACTGCCGAGAGAGCGGAAAAAGTAATCGCGGAAATCAGACAAAAAGTCGAAAACGATTCGCGTGACGGCCAGATGGAAATAGGTGAGCTGTCGGGGCGATACACCGACGGGATGCTGGAACTCCTGGGAAACTTGAAAGTCCACAGCGTTGGACCTGCCGAGTTAGAACAGTTTGCTTACGATATCCCTATAAAACGCCAGGGAAATGACCTCGTGTCGCGAACCGATGAAGTCGAATTATCAGCGTTTATCAAAGTGATGATCGACTATGGCGCGAGGATTGAGATTTATTCGGCAGATGATCATGCTGACACGAGCGAGGATGACAAGCCACTGGAAGAGAATTGAACCACTATATGCCGAGCTTAAACTGGGAAACATTCGTCGGTTTGCCCGGAAGCTGTACCGACAACTTCGAAATGCTTTGTCGGCATTTGATTCGTCGGCATTACGGACAATACGGGCATTTCGCTGCACTGGCAAACCAACCGGGCGTTGAGTTTCACTTGAAGCTCAACTCAAAGTGTTCACTTGGAGAGCCACCAAGATGGTATGGATGGCAGTGCAGATGGTTTCAGCTTCCGTCGGCGAGGGCGATTAGTGCCGCCCGGCGCAAAAAGATTGAGAAGGCAGTAAGAACTACAGAAAAGGAACTGCCTCACGTCACGGATTGGGTTCTATGGACGCGGTATCCGCTTACGAAGGCCGATCAGATTTGGTATTCGTCGCTTTCCACTACGATGACTCTCCATCAGTGGACAGCAGCGGAAGTTGAGGAGCACCTGACGGGAGAAGCAGAACTCCTCCGGCAAACGTATTTTGGTGAGCTCGTCCTCCTGCCCGACTCTCTCGCGGAAATGCAAAAGAACGCCGCCGCTCCGTTAGCAGAACGATGGTTGCACGAGGTCCATCAGTCCGTCGAAGTAGAGAGGCGAATTCGGAGGATGCTAGGTGAGAAATCCAACTGGAGCGACATTCAGAAGCTGCGAGAAGTCCTTGAGACCGATGCCCAAAGAGTCGAGAACGACGTAGAGGACTTGCGCGGCGTATTGCACGATGCCGCGTCACAAGTCGCTAAAATTGCGCGAAACGTAGCTGGAGACTTAGGCGACTGTCTAACAGCGGTTCAAAAGGGCGATTTGGATCTGATTAGAACGCAGCAGGATAAACTGACAAAACTCGATATGTTTGCACTATCACAAACGGTTCGAGTATTACGATCGAATGCGAAACGCGCTGCACTGGCGACGACCAACGTCGTCTCGTGCATCTCTGAAGCGCGGAGTTTGTTTCGTGACGTGAACTCGTCAATAGGAAGTCGGGTGGCAATCATTACTGCGGAAGCAGGATACGGAAAGACGCACCTCGCGGCAGAATTGTCCTCACCGACTGAGGACCGTCCCGCCGGCGTTCTTCTGTTAGGACGACAGTTGCATGCCCGGGCAACCATGAATGATCTAGCCAAACAGGTCGTAATCAATGGCAAATCTTGTTCCAGCATGGAAGGACTGATTGCCGCCCTTGACGCAGCCGGTCAAAGAGCAAAGCGCAGACTACCCATCGTCATCGATGGACTGAATGAGGCCGAAGATCCGAGGGACTGGAAGAATCAACTGGCTTCTATCGACGAACTCCTTCGCAAGTACCCATACGTCCTGATGGTGTGTACGCTGCGCCCGGCGTTTCTAGAGCAGTCTATACCATCAAACTTTGGACCACTCGAGCTTCCTGGCTTCGAAGACGACCTGACGGATGCGATTCGTGCCTACTTTAAGTACTACCGAATTAACGCCACGGATGCGGATTTGCCGTGGAGATTATTATCGCATCCTCTTAAGCTGCGGTTGTTCTGCGAAGTGACCAACTCAAAGCGTGAGCGGGAAGTTGGAATTGAGGCGATGCCCGGTTCGCTCACGGCTCTATTTGATCGCTATCTTGATCAAGCGTCTCAACGCATCGCCGAACTCTGCCCGCGAACGCATCGCTTTTACGCTCTGGATGTGCGGTCTGCCTTTGGGGAAATCGGGGTGGCGCTCTGGGAGGGAAATGCACGAGAGATAAGTCTATCAACTCTTCGAGGGCGTCTCCATGATGAAGGACGCGCGAGAGATGGGAGCATCGTCTACCTGTCAGAAGATGAAGGGGTACTACTTCGGTATCCAGGGGAAGGGTCGTCGGATGCAACAGTTTCGGTCGTATACGATGCACTGGCGGGCCATTTAGTTGCCGAGGCTCTGATTGCTCGAATCGGTCGCGCCGGCCTTGCAAACTGGCTTAACAAATTGGAGACGATAAGTGCGCTGGAAGGCGATTATGACCAAAAACACCCGCTGGCAGCGGATATTACGCGGTCATTGGCAGGGTTATTGCCTCGCCGACACTATGGCCAACAGCTATGGCCCCTGCTGCAAGATGCGCCGCGGCAAAAGGCGCTTCGCTTTGCTGCGGATTTAGAAGGAGAATTTCTCGATGGAGAAACCGTCAAAGAACTGGCGATCTTGTTAATGCGGCCTCCTGGACATCTCAAGGACTTGTTCGAACGTCTGCGAGAAACGCGAGCGGTTCCATCACACCCACTCAATGCGGACTTCCTCGACGACGTGATGCGTCCGCTTTCCGTGGCTGATCGAGACCTCCGTTGGACCGAGTGGCTTCGCCGCAATTATGAAGGTGTAGTTCAAGATTTGCAACGTTGGGAAAGGCGCTGGCGCGAAAGGTCGGAACGATCTGCGAGGGACGTTCTACGCGCACGCTGGATAATGTGGACGTTGACAAGCACAATCCGGCTGCTGAGGGATCAGGCTACTCGCACCCTATATTGGTTTGGGCGAGGAGATGCGAAAGCGCTTTTTGATCTCGCGCTCGATTCTTTGGAGATCAATGACTTATATGTACCGGAACGTATGCTCGCAGCAAGCTATGGCGTGGCCATGGCTCATCAGCAGCCGAATATTGTTTTCAGCGGACAATTGAAGGGATTCTTGACTGGCCTGCGCGACGCTCTAATCGGTCCGTCCGCTATTGCCCCAACGTATCACGCACTTACGCGAATGTTCGTGTCCGGAATGGCCGAGCTTGCAGAGGCCTATTTCCCCGAAGCGATTCCTCAAGGCTTAGTGGTTGGCGGCAAGATTGCTTTTGCGTCGGGACCATCCATCGAAGCGTTGCCGTCACATGATTTACGAGCTGTGGAGGCGAAAACAACTCTCCATATGGATTTCGAGAATTATGCCTTGGGCGAGCTGTGCGAACACCGCAGTAACTACGACATGAAGCACGTGGGACACCAAGCGGTAGTCGCGCACGTTCTTGGCATGGTCTGGCAATGCGGATGGCGTAGACAGTCGTTCGAAGAAGCGGAACGACAAATCTATGAGTATGACTCCAGGCGTCGCCCTAAGACCGAACGATACGGTAAGAAATACGGCTGGATTGGGTATTACACTTATGCTGGAATCCTTCAGGACGCTGGTCACCCACCGAGACAAGGATCGCGACTTTCCGAATTGCAAATCGACCCCTCGTTTCCTGTCACTCCACCACCAGCGCCACTCAATCTTCCGACTTGGGCTGATGTCGCGCCTAAAAGTGATAAGCGGTGGATTCGTGAAGGTAAAAGTGCCATTCCAAACGAACTATTCTATGCAGACGAAATTGGCTCCAAACCCGGTCCATGGGTCGCCGTACACGCGGCTTGCAAACAACGAAGCAAAATCACTGAACGGAGCGTCTGGTGTTTGCTGTACGGTCTACTCGTGGCAGAGAAAGACGTGAAGCGACTTGTCAGCACACTGGAAAGTCGTGAATATCCCGGAAGACACTGGCGGCCTGACGTTCCTAGTGAATACTACACGTTTGCGGGCGAAATCCCTTGGGCTACAGAGTTTGCGAGTCGAGAAGCACGTAATCGAGAGGAAAGCATTTACGTTGAAGAAGTTGAATTGTCACCGGGCAATACCATTCAAGTTGAGGCGCTCGCCCACTCGTTCAACTGGGAGAGCCATCATAGCCCGGTAAACCAGGCTCGAAACGCTCTAATCCCATCGCGGGGTTTTTCCGACGCATTCGATTTGAGGGGTACGCCTCAGTCATTCGACCAGGTTTTACCCGATGGTGCGCTCGCATCGATTTCCTTTGAAGCACCTGTCGGTTTTGAGGGTGAAATCATTTATCTTCGCGAGGACCTACTTCGAAAATATGCGAAGAACCGCCATTTTATCTGGTTCCTTTGGGGCGAACGCGAAATCTACACTGAACGAGACGCACCGGATTGGCTTGTCGCGGCAATTCGCAAAAACGCACAAGTGTGGCGAATGGTGAAAGGCATCGAAGAAGTCAGTTCCACATGGCGACCAGAGAGAACAAAACGTAAGGCATCGAAAAAGGCGAGGAAGGGGTCGCGGTAAGCCGGAGAGGCACGCCAGGCGGCTTTTTTTCTAAGGAAATGGAACTGAGACAGGCACACTTACGGATAAATGCGTCCGCGCCGCTGAGGACCAAGGGTCCCAGTTCACTGTCCGCCGCGCCAAGTGAAAAAAAATCTTTTGAAGATAGTGAACAAAAGTGACTTCTCGCGCATCTAGTGATTGGGAGACCGATGCGCGCGGATGACGCTGCGTGAGTGGTGGGTTTTCCCTTCAGAACCGACGGGATGCGCGAGGGGTAATTGCTGGTTATAGAACGTTTTGCCGTTTTGGCGGTTGCGAAGCTGCAAACTGTTGTACGGAAAGTACTTGGGACGAGAGGAGACCGTGTGAGTGAAGCAAAAAAGTGGTTATCAAGTGGTGAATCAGGGACAGTAATTTACGCCGGGTGGATGGGGTAATGTCAATAGTGTTAATGACTTACGCACGCAGGATTACGCATTTATGAATCGAAACTGGCCCGTTTTGGCCAAAATGTATCAGCTTGATCAATGTTAAAGATCAATCTGACAAGGAGTTGCGGCGAGTCGCGGCGTGCGGTTTGAAAGGGTGAATATCATGAATCGCAACTCGCTCAGGCGGGCTGCACTCGGACGCCAGGTGGAGGCGGAGCCTCGAAGACGGACGTTTCCACGGGGACCGTGGGAACAAGAGAGAGGAAACCCTTACCCCGGTCCTCTCTCGAAAGGAGAAGGGGGAAGGGAGGAGAGGGAAGTATCAGGGGGCTGACGCCCCCGCTCGCCGATGGCTACCCCCTTATCGCTCCCCTATATTGAACGTCATGTACATTTTAGAAAATCCCGTCATGCAGCGCGAACTCGTGGTCAATCTCCGGATGGCCCGCGGGTTCATCCTGCTGCTCGTTTACCAGTGCCTGCTGGGGGTGGTCGTTTATTTTGCCTGGCCCCAGGACACGCGGCTCGACCTTTCCGCCAACAGCGCGTCGACCAAGCAAACGCGCGACCTGGTGGACATGTTCTTCATCGGCCAGTTTGTGGTTGCTTCCATGATGGCCCCCAGCTTCGCGGCCGGCTCCATCACGGGGGAAAAGGAGCGGAAGACTTACGAGATGCTGCTGGCCAGTCCGCTGCGGCCCCCGGCAATTGTGCTGGGGAAGCTCGTCGCCTCGCTCGCCCATCTAGCCATCCTCGTCTTCAGTTCTTTGCCCATTGTCATGCTCTGTTTGCCGCTGGGGGGCGTGCATCCGTCCGAACTGGCGGCAGCCTATCTGGGGCTCATGCTCTCCGTGGTCACCTTTGGCATGATCAGCGTAGCTTGCAGCGCCTACTTTCAAAGGACCAGTGCCTCGCTGGTGGTGTCGTATCTGCTCATTCTCATTCCCGCGCTCCTGGGGGTCATCTACTGGAAGGCCCTGGCCGATTATGGGTCGATGCGGTTGTTCCTGTTGGTCCCCGTGGCAGCCGTCAGCATTGCGCTGTGCGTGGGGCTGTTCGTGAATACCAGCGTGATGCTGCTGCATCCGCCGGATGTTGGTAGCGAAGGAAAGGAGGTCGTGGACCTGGAACAGGAGTCCCAGCAAGCGGTCGGGCTGGTGATTCAACGGGATCAGTTCCCGGACAAACTGTTCGCCCCTCCCAAGCGAGACGACTTGATGGAGGACGGGGCCAATCCGGTCTACGACAAGGAAATCCGCAGCGAGATTTTCAGCCAGGGGACGCTGATGCTCCGCCTGGTGATTCAGGTGAGCATGGTGCTCGCCATCCCGTTCATGGCGATCTGTCTTTACATCTATCCGCAACTCGCCGCCTGGTACATCTGCTATGTCGTGGTGTTCAACATGCTGGTGGGACCGGTGTTTTCGGCGGGGAGTGTCACCAGCGAACGCGAGCGGGAAACGCTGGACCTGCTGCTGACGACGACCATCAGCCCCTGGCAAATCCTGTGGGGAAAGCTGGTGGCGGGATTGCGAGTTTCCAGCGTGCTGACGCTCTTTCTCGTTTGGCCGGTGCTCCTCGCCTGCGTGATGGTGACGCTGTACTGGGCCAACATGCTGGCCGTGCTGGCGTATCTCTCCATCGTGCTTATCACCTGCCTGACGACGGCGATGGTGGCCCTGTTCTGCTCCGTCCTTATGAAGAAGTCCTCCATCGCGATGATGACGGCTTACCTGGCGATTATCCTGATGTTCTGCGCGCCGCTGGCGATTGGGTTTTTTGCGACCACCTTCTATCGCGACCATCCGGCCACGCAGGCAGTTCAAGAACTGAGTTTCACCAGCCCGTTTTCAGTTGCCCGTTCCATCCCGCTCGATGTGGGACCGATCAACAACGGCAGCAATCCGTCGGCAGTAGAAGTCAAAAACTGGATTCTCTATTTCTGCTACTTGGGATTTAGTGTTCTGCTGAACCTGGGCCTGTTGTTCACCATGATTTGGCTCTTCCGATCCCGCTGGCGCGTGGCCGGACTGGGGAATTGAAAAACGGCTCACTTGCCGGCTTCCAATTCCTCAACCTTCTGCCGCAAGCGAGCGAATTCGGCACGTAGCTCGGCCAGTTCGACAGCCAACTCGGTGAGTTGGTCGGTCGTGGCGTACTTGAGTGAACTCGCTGTGCCGGGAGTGGCAGTTCGCGAAGCTGCTTCGCTGGACTCTGCCTGCAAAGTGGCGGATCGAGTTTGCAGATCGGCAACCTCGCGGTCCTTGTAAAGGTTGTGGCTGACAATCTGGCCGCGGCCGGGAGGAGTCACTTCCCGCATCAACCCCTTCTTCAGCAAGCCATCGACCACCACCTTCAAAGCCGACTGGTCGGCGATTGGTTCCATCCGCGCGGCGCGGGCTCGCAGGTCCCCGAGGGTCTGCTCTCCTCGCAGCAGCAGTTCGGTCATCACGGCGAGTTCCACGGCATTCACCCCCAGCCATTCATAGGCATGATGCCGGTACTTGAGCACTCGCCCAGAACCTTGGACTTCGGTCACCGCACCAAGCGCTCGCAGCTCATCCAGAAGTTGCTCCACGTCCTCCTGCGTCAGTTCCATTTGCGGCTCGCGGTTGCTCTTCTGGTTGGAGCCGGAGACGATGCCGTTGACCGTCATGGGATATGACTCGGGGACGGTCTTGGCCTTTTCGACGAGCACTCCCAGCACTCGTCGTTGGCGAGAGTTGAGGGGCTTCCACTTCGGGCCATCGGGCGGTTGTTCAGTAGTCATGGTAATTGGCAGCTTACCCCACGGGAGTCCCTCTCACCAGCCGCTGACAGCGGAGTGCAGGGGTGCTACAAAGTCTAGACATTTAGCCTGTTACCTCCGAGGACACCATGACCGACCAGCCCCTTTCCGGCCGCCGTATTCTCGCCTTTGTCGGCGATATCTACGAAGACTTAGAACTCTGGTATCCCAAGCTTCGCCTGATCGAAGCCGGGGCTGAGGTGGTCGTTGCGGGAGAGAAGGCCGCTCATCACTATGCGGGAAAGAACGGTTATCCGTGCACGAGCGACGCCCTGATTGCGGAGATGAACTCCGCCGACTTCGCGGGGGTTGTCGTCCCTGGCGGCTTCATGCCCGACAAGCTGCGGAGGAACCCCAAAGTGCTGTCGCTGGTTCGAGAGTTCGCCGCGGCTGGCAAGCTGGTGGCGGCCATCTGTCATGGCGGCTGGATTCCCATCTCCGCAGGCGTCTATCGGGGCGTCCGCGTCACCGGCTCGCCCGGCATCAAGGACGATCTCGTGAATGCCGGTGCCATTTGGGAGGATTCCCCGGTCGTCATCGATCGCCACTTCGTCAGCAGCCGCAAGCCGGACGATCTGCCCGCGTTTTGCCGTGGCATACTCCAGGTGCTGGGAACCAGCGGCTCGTGATAGCACCTCGCTGCGGGGACCTGAGAGGGACGATAGCAATAGGCCCGTTGGCCCCAAACCAACCTTGCCGCTATCAGCCGCTCCCACTATTCTCCGTACCCTCATCGGCCTGAACCATCAGCAGTCATTCATATGCGATCAGCCCTCGCCACCCTTTGCCTTGCGCTCGCCCTGGCGGGCTGCCGCGGCACCGGCGGCGGACTGTTCGGGCAGATGACCGTTCCTCCTCCTGGCACTCAGCCGCCGGGTGCGCTCCTGGCCGACAATTCCTATTATCCCGGTGCATCGCCGATAGCCAGCAACACGTCGTCGGCAGTGGTTTCGAGTGCTCCCGCCACGCCTGGTTTTTCTTCCTCGTTCAACCCGCCCGCGGGGACTAACTTTCTGTCCGCCACGGTGCCGCCGAGTTCCCCCGCAACCAGCGATTCCAACTTGACCGAACGTCGCGGTGCTTCCCTAAGTCGTGACAACCTCGCTCGACCGGCTCGAAGTCCTGCCCCCGGTGTGCGTGAAGAACCCATCCTCATCCCCAGCGATGAAGCAACCGCGGGCAAGCTTGCCGCGGTCATTCCGATTCGGGGCATTCCCACCACCGATGCCACCGGCCTCTTCGAACAAATCCGCTCGCAACTAGCTCCGCCGACGAGTCTGGCCGCCCAGCCCCGCACCCCCAGTGGTTTCGTCGAAATCTCGCAACTGCCTGATCCGTCCGCAGATCTGCGCCGCGCTGCCCTCTCCCAGCAGCAACTTCGCTGAAGCACTCTCGGCTGATACAATTGATGGTCGTCCGCTCACTCCGTGAACGGAAAGGTCCGCACACCGAGTGTGCAGAAGTCAATCCAACAAGGTAAGCAAATCCATGCAGCGTCTCGTTGATGGCGTGCAGAAATTCCAGTCGCATGTCTTCAGTGCCCAGCGGCATTTGTTCGAGAAGCTGGCGGAAGGGCAGAATCCGCTCGCGCTGTTCATCACCTGCTCGGATTCTCGCATCAATCCCAACCTCATCACCCAGACCGACCCCGGCGAGCTCTTCATCCTCCGCAATGCCGGCAACATTGTTCCTCCTTACGGAGCCTCCCGCGGCGGCGAGGAAGGGAGTATCGAATATGCCGTTTCGGTGCTCGGCGTTGAAGACATCATCGTTTGCGGCCATTCCCACTGCGGAGCGATGAGCGCCCTGCTCAATCCGGAAATGGCGGCCCCCTATCCCGCCATCCGCAACTGGCTGGACCACGCGGAAGGAACCCGGCGAATTATCGAAGAGAACTACAAGCATCTGGACGGCGAGTTTGCCCGCCAAACCGCCGCCGTGGAAGTGAACGTCCTCGTGCAACTCGATAATCTCCGCACCCATCCCGCCGTCGCCGCCGCTCTGGCCCGCGAGCAGCTCAACCTGCATGCCTGGGTCTACGAATTCGAAACCGGCAAGGTGTTCGCCTTCGATTCCCCCGCCGGCCAGTTCATGCCCATCGAAAACATCCTCCGCGTCCCCCGTCTCCATCCGCGCGAGATCGACATCTAAGTTTCCGTTGAAAACGAGGGTGTAAAGAGCGTGGAAATTTCACTGGCCGACGTGGCCCGCATCGCACTCCGCAGCCGCGATGTCCCCCACCCGCGAGAAAAGCCAACTAGCCGGCAGCTTTGGTTTCGTCATCCGGCAGGTTTTTGAAAGACCGCAGCACGGCTTCCATGCTGGCCGGACGAGCGTTGGGGTCGGGCATGATGCACTGCATGATAGTTTTGGCGAGCGTGGGATTCATCTCCGGCCGTTTCTTCAGGATGGGGATGGGGGCCAGGTTGTCGTGTTGCAGGGCCCCGCGACCGGTGGTGTCACTCGACGGCCAGGGAAACTCGTCCGAGCAGAGTTGATAGCAAGTGACGCCGTAGGCAAAGATGTCCACCCGCTGGTCGGTTGGCTTGCGGCGGACGATTTCTGGTGCCAGATACAGGGGAGTGCCGGTGCGGTTGCCGGGGAGCATGTACGGTGGTTCGGCAGGGAGCGTGAGGCCGAAGTCGATCAGTTTGAGCGAACGGCCATCGGGAGAGACGATGAAGTTGCGAGGGCAGACGTCGCGGTGGATGAAGTTCGCCTTGTGCACGGCGTCAATCGATTCCGCCATCTGCTTGACCAACAGATGCCGGTTGCCCGCAATCACGGGGTCCCGATTATTGATGAGCACATTGAGGCCGGTCCCCTCGATAAATTCCATCACGATGAACTGCCGCCCGTCCTTGGCCCGGTCCGCCTCGTAGGTTTCCACAATCCGCGGGTGCTTGAGCTTGAGGGCGATCAGCCCTTCCCAAGGTTTTTTCAGTCCTTTGAAACGGGATTCAAACGCGGCTGCCTTTTCCGTATCCAGGATCTTCAGCCCAATGGTCCGTTTGTTGCGGCGGTCGATGGCCATGTGGAAGTTGGACATCGTTCCGTGCACGGCCTCGCGGACAATCTCAAACCGTTCGGCGAGATCGGTCCGCTTGTCGGCGAACATGTTCTGGATTTTGTCGAGCAGACCCATAAGGGCTGTGGCAGCGAAAGTTGTGAAGCCAGGGAAGGATGGTTGTCCTCGAAACTAATTCTACTCCAGGAATTGTTCCGGGGAATAAGATGACGAAAGACCGTAAGAACCTGCTAGAATTTCCTTGGTTCCCACGATCTTCCTTGGGAACAAGGACCTTTTTCCATGTACCTTGGACCACTGTGACCAATGAACAAATCCCTGTCTCGTCGGCTGTTTTGCACTGCGACAGCCGCTTCGGCGGCGGCCGTGGCCTCCCATGCTGCGCTGCGTCTGCAGGCCGCGGAGCCAATGGAGACCACGTTGCTGGTCCGGGGCGACGACATGGGGGCTGCCCGGTCCATCAACGCGGCCTGCATCGAAGCCTGCCAGAAAGGGATTTGCCGCTCGGTGGAAGTCTTGGTTCCGGGCCCTTGGTTTTTGGATGCCGTCAAGTTGCTGAAGGCCGCTCCGGAGATTGATGTCGGTGTGCATCTCTGCCTCACCAGCGAGTGGGACCGGGTGAAGTGGCGGCCGCTGACTCACGCTCCCAGCCTGGTCGATGCGGATGGCTATTTTCATCCCCGCACCCGAGCAGGAAACAACGCACCCCTCGGCAGCACTGGATTTCTCGATTCATCCCCCAAGTTGGAAGAGGTGGAGCGCGAGTTGCGGGCTCAGATTGCTTCACTGCTCAAGTATCTCCCCAAGGCAACGCACCTATCTGCTCACATGGGAGCCGCCACTGCTACGCCGGAACTTAAATCACTCACCCAAAACCTCGCCAAGGAGTTCAAGCTGCGGCTGGAAAGCGAGGGGCTTCCGGCAGACCGCCAATTGAAGCACGTTCCCGGTGTTGGGACATCCAAACAGACTCCCCAGGAAAAAGAAGACTCGCTGCTGGAATTCATCGCCAAGAAGCAGCCCGGCAACTGGTTTTTGCTCACCCACCCCGCCTATGACGATGCCGAAACCCGGGCGATTGGCCACCCCGGCTATGAAAATGTCGCTGCTGACCGGGATGGCATCACGAAGATGCTTACCAGTCCACGAGTGATGGAGGCCGTCAAATCCGCCGGAATTCGCCTCATCAGCTATGCAGACATTAGTTCTGTGTAAAATGTGCTGGCACGCCAACAGTCTTTTGGCGCATAATGGTATGGTGGTCTTCCAGCTTTTCCAGGCACGTTTCTTGGCAGGCTGGAAGCCTACCCCACTACATTGCAGGTTCCGCCATGTCACTTTCCCGACGCAACTTTCTCGCCACTTCGGCTGCCGTTGGTTCATCGTTGGCTCTCGCGCCTCGCTTGGCAAAAGGGCAAGACGACAAGTTCGATGCTGCCCGCTCGGCGGAGTACATGACGCCGGAGACCCAGAAGGCGGTGGACAGGGCTCTCACCTGGCTTGCCAAGCGGCAGAACACTTCCGGCGCGGATGAAGGGGCCTTCGGCCACGGCGGTTATCCAGGCGGAGTGGCTGTGGGCAGCCTCGCTGGCTTGGCGTTCATGTGCAGCGGCTCGCCGCCGGGTCAAGGCCCGTTCGGCAAGACCATCGACAAGTGCATCAAGTACATCAGCAAGTGCGTGCAAGACAGCGGCTATATCTCCGCCCCCGGTTTTGGCCAGGACAATATGTATGGCCACGGTTTTGCCACGCTGTTCCTCTCCGAGGTCTACGGCATGTCCGACCGGAGCGACATCGACTCCACCGTGGGGGACAAACTACGTGCGGCCGTCAAACTCACCTGCCAGGCCCAGAACGACGCCGGCGGCTGGCGTTATCAGCCAATCAAGCAGGACGCCGACCTTTCCATCACCATCTGCAACATCATGGGGCTGCGGGCTGCCCGGGACGCCGGCATTCATGTGCCCGATGACGTCCGCAGCAAGTGCATCGACTACGTAAAGAAGAGCCAAAACGCCGACGGCAGCTTCCGCTACCAAATCGCCTCCGGCGGCAGCGGCACTTTCCCCCTCACCGCGGCCGGCGTGGTGTCGCTTTACAGCGCTGGCATCTACGACGCACCGGAAGTGGAGAAGGGTCTCAAGTGGCTGATGCGGTACGTCCCCGGCTCCGCCCAGGGGAACGCCGGCTACCACGGCTATTTCTTCTACGGCCAGTATTACGCCGTGCAAGCCATGTGGCACGCCGGCGGAGACTACTGGACGAAGTGGTACCCCGCCATCCGCGATGTGCTCCTCAAAAAGCAAAGCGGCGACGGCAGCTTCGGCGACAGCGAAGTCTGCGCTGAATTCGGCACCGCCATGGCCTGCATCATCCTGCAGATGCCGAACAACTATCTGCCGATCTTCGCGCCGTAAAATTCAGATTCCACGGCTGAGAAGCGACAAGCCCAACGCCCTACTTCGGCAATATCGTGCAGATCAGCCGTTTGGCCTGGTGGGAGGGAGGGAATTCCAGCTTGCCGACTTCGGCCAACTCAGCGACCACCTTGTCCATCACTTTGCGGCCTTCCTCGATGTGCGCCAGTTCACGGCCGCGGAAGACGACGGAGACTTGCACCTTGTCCTTGTGCAGCAGGAATCCGCGGGCCTGTTTGATCTTGAATTCCAGATCGTGCTCGCCGGTCTTCGGCCGCAGGCGGATTTCCTTGAGCTTGGTGTGATGGGTCG
>CAYUJE010000003.1:0-58441 GCA_964444865.1 uncultured Pirellulaceae bacterium
CCAAAATCCGCCGTTTGAAGACGGTCAGGATATGAAGCACATCCAGCACGCCTTCAAGTTTCTCAAACCCGGCGGTCGGCTGGTCTCGGTAATGTCTCCAGGGCCGTTCTTTCGTCAAGATAAGAAAGCCCAGGAATTCCGCGAGTGGTTCGAGGAGGTCGGAGGCGTGTGTGAGGCGTTGCCCGAAGACGCGTTCAAAAATGCGTTCCGCTCGACTGGCGTGCGGACGAATTTGGTTACGATCGACAAGGAGCAACAATGACTAATCGCCAACGACTTCTGATTTACGCATCGCTTTGCTACGCGAGAGCAAACTTGGATGATCTAAACGAGGCGTTCGCGACGTCCGAAAGTGGGTTCGCCGCTGACTGGTTCGACGAAGATGAATTGGCGGAACTGGTCGCAGTATTTTGCTCCACGTCCCCGGCCGGGAGTCAGACATGAAGGAGCGAACAAAGCCGTCCAAGGCAGACCTGATCGCCCTTAGGGATGCTTATATAAAGTTTAAAGAGACCGCTATTGATCGTGCGGCAGATTGGAATAATTGGGGTAAGCACTACGGGAAGAACCTTAATTATTACTTTGACTGCTGCGATAAGGCGGATAAGGACGCTCTGAAGCCAGTACAACAAGCATGGATCAAAGCGACCAGCTACGTGAATTCGGCGGACAGGTGGCTGCTCGTCTCAGAAGGAATGATTTTGACGATGCTCGTCGAGGCTAAACTGTGGCCCGCCGGACCTTGCGTCTCCGAGTGGGCTTATCAACAAGTAAATGGTCCGAGATGATGCCGTAATTCAAACAAGAGGATTTCGTGTGATCCTGCCATTTCGTGTGACCCTCAAGGGCTACTTCTACTCGCTTGAGTTGTACGACCAAAAGGGCCGCTCTGTGTACGACATCGCGGCGGCAATCCAGGCCGCGAACGATGAGTACGGTCAGGGGTGGGATTGCGTTTACAACGGGGAGGAGTGTTATGACCAAGCTTGAATTCAACCGAACAATTATCGCGTGTAGGGGCGTAACCAAGAAACAACTTGATACCGCAAAGGTGCTAGCTCTACCGGAAGCTGTCAGGCACGACTGTGCCCTATACGTTATTCGCAACAGAGGTCCGCTCTTGGTGGAGTTTGTGACCCCGCTGATGAATCGTAGCTGGCTTTCTTCAATGGGATACCTGTACCACACCAAAGGCGTAACAGGTTTTAGTTTCATTCACACCGGGGAACACGTGATCCGATGAAAACAAAAAGTAACTTTGCACAGAACCTCTTTGACTTGTACGCCACGGCTGAACGCGTTGGCCGAGATGGTCCTGACGCGGGGCCTGGCAAGATGGAGTTTCATCGGCTTGGCAAGTCAGTTCTAAGAGCAATCTTGAAACAATTGGAGGTTCCAGGAGACGTACGTTCTTGCTTGGGCGGGCCGGCTGTCGTGGGCGAAGTAATATTGCACACGGACAAGCTGTATGTGCAGTTTTGCACCTCGGGTTTCGGCGGCCCAATTCGGTTCATGTATCGAACATGTAAAGGTCGCAAAGATTATACCGGCGGGCATAACCGCTGGCACAGCTATCAACAGTTGGTGAACGACCCGCAGGACTTCCTTAAGACGCTGAAAGATTTAATGGAGGAACAACAGCCATGACCAAAACCAGGCATGAGAATTATTTTCAAGTTGATATTCCGGTCAAACCCACCACTCCGGTAGTTGCGGGCGATATGACCCCGACACACCTGGAGGTCAAGGTCAACCAACAGGATGGCGGCATGAGTTGGTTCAATGGTACCACCTCAAAGCGTGGCGTCTACGTGTCGGCCGGACCCGTTGCGATTGCTCAGACGGACAGCGGCTTTGAATCTCGTGGATTCATGCTCTCACGGGCAGGCGTAAAGCGACTCCTGGAAGAAAACAAACGTAGGAATGATAAGCGAGGCGCGGCTCTCGGCCTGGAGATTGCTTCGCAGTTGGAGTCCAGGAGCGGCCCGGCGTGGGACTTGGTGCAACACGTGCTGCGTGAGAATCAGTTATCGCTGGTGGAGACGTGTCCCAAATACAGTCCTCGCATTGCGTACCGCGACCAGCACATGGTTAAGATTCGCCTGTCGGATAAAAAGCAGTTTTTACGCATCGAGGATGAGTCTGATGGGGATTATTCGTTTGACGTGTTTGCTGTCTCAAAGTACGAACCAGAAGAAAAGATTACCACCAACGATACGGGAGACACAGGACCGATTGTACGGTACAGGAGAGCAGTCATAAATGAATCTGTCTATCAATTGCCGCGCTTTAACATCTACAACTTCCCGGCCGGGAGGTTGACGAGTCGCACCAGGGGCATCGTGACACAACTTTTACAGGGCGACGACAGTGCCGTTGCTCCCTTCCTGGATCACATTCAAGAGTCGGACGAATTTCCTCCCGAGTTTAGTGAGTCGATACTAACCATCTTGGGATGGTGAACGACTGAAGGGATCACATATGACTATTGACGACGTAATCAACGCGATCGCCGCCGACACAGAGACGCGATGGCGGACCATAACCGCTTACGGGTTAATCCGCTCCAAGAGTCCGCACGCGTGCCCGATTTGTTGGATGGGAACCAAAATAGGGGTCAACCCCACGGGCATTGCCGTCCTGTACGAAGAAATAGCCAAACGATTAGATCTCTCATCAAATGAAGCGAAGCTAATCGTAGAAGCGGCTGACAACTCGCCCCATTGGTTTTCCCGCGAAACGATACAGCAGGCGCGTAACAGGCTCCTGGCTGCTTGTCGCCTCCTGAACCCCAACGGGACGGTGCCACGATGACCGCCGCTAAAAATCTCAAAAGGTGCCAACGATGCAAGGGTGGCGATATGTTGGCGGCCGACCTCCTCAACCCCGGTACCCATGATTATAGCCGGCACGTCATAGGGTGCCCGGACTATACCAACGAGCAACCGCTTAGAAACTAAAATGTTACTGGAGAATCAAAAGTGACCAAAATTTCAATGCAGCAGGCTGACATTGATTACGGCCAGCAGCAGGACTGCGAGGAATGCCCAATAGCGAGGGCGATCAAGCGTGTTGTCAAGCCAGGGGTTCTGGTTAAAGCTCACATAAAGTACATCATAGTCGGGGACACGCAGTACACAACGCCCGACGTAGCATATGAGTTTATTTTGGAGTTTGACCAGTGGAATAAGCACGCGTGGGAAGATATGCGCGGCGAGGATGATATAGACCGACCATTCCCAATTAGTTTTGAATTGCCAATTCCGCCATCCTTGTTGCGGGAGGGTGTTCAGTGAGTCTCAAACTCAATGCTTTCGATTGGTGGATGGTTAAACGCAACCTAGAGTACGCCAAGCACGAAGGTATCGAACTAGTCGTGTCTCGTCTGCGACGTCGGGGATATCGTAAGGTGGCCGACGTGGTTCAATCGTCGTACGACGCGAAGTCGCTCGCGAAGCAAACGGAATTCTTGGGCGACTACGCTCCGACTGTGGCTGAGGCGGCGATGCACCCGACAGCGGCGGTGTTTGGAATGGCCACCCCAAAAGGAGACCAATAGGTGACTCAATTTCTGATTCAACACTCCCCGGCCGGGAATGTGAGGGGCGTCACCGCCAGTTTCGCCTACCAGGATAAGGATTACGTCACAACCTTCACGCACCTGCTGGCCGACGGGGACGATAATGTGAAGCTGGCCAAGGGAAACCGTCTCAAAAGGTATAAGACGTATGGCTTGAGCCTCGCGCCGGCTCGTGAGAGTGGATACCAGACCTGTCCCCGGTCTTCTGCGGGATGCCGTGAAGGCTGTATCTTCCGCGCGGGGTACGCCCAGGTCTTCGATCGGGTTAATGTTGGGCGGGTAGCTCGCACCCTGATGTGGTTTGAAGAACGCGAAGCGTTCGAAAGGTTGCTGCGACAGGATTTGGAACTGGTTCAAAAGGTCGCAGCGTCGCGAAGTCGCACAGCAGCCGTCAGGTTGAACGTATTCAGTGATTTGCCCTGGGAACGCACTTCGCCGTGGATCTTCGATGTGTTCCCACGGATCCGCTACTTTGATTATTCCAAGTTGATAAGCCGAGTGTTGTCCCAGGATCTTCCTCCCAACTACGATCTGACATTCTCGCGTAGCGAGAGCAATGATGAGGAGGTCGCTGAAGTCCTCGCCCGAGGAGGCCGAGTTGCTGTGGTATTCGGGATCAAGCCCAACCGGTGGAAACAGGACAGACCCAAGGTCCTCCAAGTCTCCGGCCGGGATTACCGCGTTGTGGACGGCGATCGGCACGACTTGCGGTTCCTCGATCCGAAGGGGGTTGTGGTGGGCCTCTACGCCAAAGGCAAAGGACGCAAAGACACGAGTGGATTTGTCTTGCAACCAAAGGCCGGCGAATGGTCCTTAGGGCGTCCTAAAAGGTATGCTTTAAGTATTGCCTAATCGTTAAGTACACGTATCATGCATGGAAGAGAGACTATCCAATGCCTATTGAAACCGCCACCGGAGCATCCCAAACCCTTGGCTTGATACGCGTACTAGCCGAGCGTTCCAGACCTGTTGGCGACGCTTCTCCGTGGGTCTATTACAATAGAGGCAGGCGGTATTTGATCGAATTTGACCTAACCGACGACGCAGCCGGAGTTTACGGTGAAATCTATCGGGATAATCGACATTCGGGACAGTACCCTTTGTGGGTCTTCATTTCCTCACTACTCATAGCGCAAGACGTCTCAATCCTGGAGGGTACTGGATGGATAAAACGCTCTGTAAAACACGCGGTTCGGGACGGTTTGGCGGGTCGGTTCCCACATGTGGGCTGATCCACTAACTAATCGCTGGGCAGCCCCCAAAAGACTGGTCTCGAAACGGGGCCGAAAGTATCTCAAAAGTATCCAAAACGCGGATACAGCTTGGATACATTTGGAAACCTCGCTAAAAGGTGTCTGGAACGGGACCAACGCCGCAGTCGCAACTTGTTACTACGAAAGAGACTAAGATGCGTTCTGAGACGCTAGATCCGGCCGAATATTTGCTCTCCGAGCTACGCGACGCGAACGTGCCCAAGGGTTTTCTGGAATCGGTCAGGGCTGACGACTGGAGCGTGCTGGCGCCTTTGACAGATTGGCTCACTGAGCACGACCTGGGCCTTGAGGGGTTAATCTCCAAGGCCATCTTCTCTGCGATGTTTAAAGGTGGCACTCCTTTCGAGTTGAATCCGACAGTCTTTCACGGGAAGGGTGTGGTTGTACCAAGGGTGGCTCATGGGAGGATACCTCTGGTAATCACAGTGGTCCCAAATGAAGTACTCGGCGTCGCCCACGTGACGTCTACAAAAGTTACCAAGCGGCTCTTCGGACTTGGCGATCAGGCCGTGTGCGACCGTAACCGCCATAGTGGCCATTACTACGACTCAGGGGCAATCGATAAGATCGGCACCAAGACGGTGCTGTTGACCTCGGACGCGTTTAACGCGATCGGGGGCAATGTGCGACCAGGCATGTCGTGGCGTCCAAGCCTGGAAAGGTTTGCCTTGCTCAATTGGTGGTATACCTCTGAGGAGTGTTACCAGAGAAATCAAAGCCAATCCTTAACGAGAGGACGATTATGAACACCCAACACCCGGCCGGGAATGTAGACGATCTAGTCGCGATGGCAGTTTCGCTCGGTGTGCAGGCGGAAGATTTGGACGAGGCAGTCCACGATTTATCGCAGCAGCTTGGCATTTGGGATGTGAATTCTACCGATAACCTGATAGAGCAGGAATTATTCATTTTGGAGAGCGAAGCTGAGGCGAGTGAGATTAACAATGGCGGGCTAGACTCGCAAATTGAGTATCTCGCGAGGCACAACGAGAGGTGTGTTGTTGAGGAGATTATCAAAGAAGGAGCAAAGCATGTTAATTAGTGGCATCGTGCGGCTGACGCAATTGGCGAACAATGAGGAACTGGATGCGGACGACCTCGCCGACCTCCCGGCCGGGAATGGCGGGAGGGGATCCTACAGGGACTACCCAATTACAGCCGTGGTACCTCCTGGCCATGAGCCACGCAGCGAGAGCGAGACGCTGGAAGAGTCGTGCTTGTTGGATGAATTCAACCGAGCGGTCGCGATTGGTTGTCTGGAACATTTTCAGCAAGATGTGCTAACCATAAAGGAGACAGTATGAAAAAGGATAAGTTAAGCACAAAAGAGTTGTCGGAGTTAACCGAACTGCTGTCGGTACTTGTTCCGGGCGAGCCGTATCTCTGGGTTCTTGATTTTGGCTGGGCTAATATCGGTTACTATGTGAAGCACTTAACCCCGAACAAAATCCTGGTGGCTCACTGTTCTCACTTTGCAAATGCTGGAAAGGATTACGGAAAGATTGCTAACGAAGGAATCGATGACAAGAGTGCCGTATGGAGATACGAAGGACGAGTTGTGGAAATCAACACCTTACACGTCATTAAAACGGTCCCGTATAACGGGAAGGTTCATCGGGGGAATATTATCAGTGGTTAATATTAATTGCGGTTGCGAGATGCCCTGGGAAGTATATCTGGATTGGCTCCAGGATCAAGGAATGGACGTAGGTGACTGCCGCGAAATCTCCGAAGAGGAGTTGCTGATGCCCGGCCGGTGGTGGCGGTATGGGGATGGGTATGGGGCTGGGTATGGGGATGGGTATGGGAATGGGTATGGGGATGGGTATGGGAATGGGAATGGGGATGGGAATGGGTATGGGAATGGGGATGGGAATGGGTATGGGAATGGGTATGGGAATGGGTATGGGAATGGGTATGGGGATGGGGACGGGTATGGGAATGGGTATGGGGATAGGTAACCAGAAACAATGGATCAATGCGTCTAATCTGTTAGTACGCGCATCACCCAAGGATTAATAATGAAACCGCTTCCGCCGACAGAAGTTAAGTACCAGTGGCGACACTTTGCAACGGCAGAAGGAGAGGACCGGCCGCGACTCCTGATTCCTTGGTCTGATCCCTACCGGTACGAGTTTGCGTTTGACTTTATTTTTGATACCATCGAAGAGGCCGTCCAGGGTCTCAAAGATTGGGATGGTGAAGAGGACGCTCGCTCTGAGGGTTGGATCTTGTGCAGGGTGACAGCCCATCCGGTGGCGTACTACTCGGAACAGTCGGATGAGGATTAAATTGTATCACATATGATACAACTCGCTTCGTGGGGGCACTGAATGGCGACCGTAGACAGAACGAGAGACGGCTCGATTTACGACATCAAAGTCGCCCGGCCGGGAACGTTGACAGACCGGGCATCTAAATGGCGAATGACTCGTTGGGGAATCCCCTACCGGCTGCGACGGACCTTCTTCGAAGGAGTAAGGCGAAATTTCGCGAACAGATGGGTGATGACCGAGGACCGAGCAGACAAGTTTCTTCAGGTTTACGGAGGGGAATATTCTCCGATAAAGTCGATGACCGCTATTTGTTCGGGTTTTGGCGTTCGGAAGGTTCAGTGGAAGGCTACCATGGCGTACTTGTTACGAGAGTTCCACGACGCGCCCGAGGTTGACTTATTTCTTGCGAAGCTCGCTGATCGTGTCGGGGATTGGCTTACGTTGCGAGTGTGGGCCGATCGTTTAGATGACCTGGAAAGTCCCTTTGGATCTAAATTACGAGAGTTATTACCCCTTTGAATCGGAGAAGCGAACATGACTTGGGAAAAGTTGGCTGAAAAAATCGCCGCCATGCCGAAGAAACACAGGCAGCAGCAAGTGAAGTTCTTAGAGCCGTACGACGATTAAACCGGGCCAACCATACCTCTTTTGACGCAAGGGTTACTCATGAGTTTATTGCCACTTTTGCGAGATGTTACGTATGATTACCCGGACGGGTGTAGGATCCAGTTTTCAGTCCTAACGAGCAAGTGGAAAGCTTGGTGGGCCGACAAAACGTCGCTTCGTGACGACTTTGATACGCCAGAACAAGCAGCCGAAGCCCTCGCGGGTGGAAGAGAAGGCTTGTCTGGGAAACCAAAAACTGCATCTACGATCGAAAATATTACCCAGAGTCGGAGGAATATTAAATGAAGTTGGAACGTAATCACCTGAACACTATCCTGGCCGCGTTGCGGCTTCGACAACACCGTCTAACTCACGGCTGTTACCCAACAGGCGACGAGCTTGCCGCAATTGAAGAGATCGCTGGTGAGGGCGTGGATTTTGCATCTCCTGAGGATATCGACGACCTATGCGAGATGTTGAACGTCAACTCCCCGGCCGGGAATGAGGAGGCCGCCCGAACAACCCTTCAGGAGATTCACGACACGCTCTACCGCGACGGACCCGACACCGAATGGAATTGTGACACGATCGAGGTGGTAGCCGAGATCGTTAATAGGTATTATCAGTAGTAAGGAGGATCTTTCGATGTCACTGCTTACTTTGATTGCCGTCCTTTACGGCTCGCTGGTCCTGACCGATATTACCGCCGCTTCCTGGAAGCAGTCGAGTCCCTTGACCCAAATTGCCAATGTGGGGACTTTGGTGGGGGCTTTGGGCGCTGTCGTGTTGTTTGTCTTCGTTTGGAGTTCTTCAAAGTGAAACCACAACATTTTGTTTACTTTGATTCCACCCGCAAGACTTTTAGCGTGAAGGACCTCGCGACGGGCAAAGTTTGCCTAAAGTCGCCCCTGCTGGAGATCAACGATTGCCATTTTAAAGTTTCTGAGATAGGCAGACAGCGAGTGTTGCGCACAGGAGTCAAATCGGTCCATGCGGGAATCACGGGTTCAGCGAGCGTGCCAGTAAAGCCGCGATGGGGTTCTGGTATGTCTCTGGTGCGGTACAATCCCCGTCACGAAGCGACATTTGTCCGGGCCTCCGACGGAGTCGCCATAAATGCCGCCCGCAGGGCAATTTGCGTCGTGCGAGATGGCCGCGCTCAAGTATTTGTTTCCCCGGCTTGACTTTCTGTATCTTTGGGCCTATTGTTTCATTATCAGTACTCACTTTGGGAGGATCTAAGCATGAAGGTTCGAGAAGTAACCCTCCGGGTCGTCGTGGACGCAGCGGATGACGTGGAATTGGAGCGTGCCATCTTGGATCTGTCGGAAGGCGTTGCGAACGTCACGATTCTCTCGGAGGGTATGCGTGAGGCGTCTCCAATTGAGGAGGATGTGTTGATGGCCGGCGATCTGGATAATGACATCTATGAGGACGACTCGGACCTGGACGACGACGACTTCTATGATTCGGACCTGGACGATGATGACGATTCGGACATGTTCGACTCCGAGTTGGACGACGAGGACGAGGACGAAGTGGGCCGTCGGGGGTACTTTCCGTGATGCCATTTCAAAAAGAACAAGCGGCATTCCTTGTTGCCGTCCTCGATCGAGACGTAGCCAAGGAAACGTCGCCCCGCCGGCAAGCTTCGATTTTGTTTGCGTTGTGCCGCGAGGAGTCGCCTTCGGTGCAGGCGGCCTTGTTTGAGCGGATACGTGTACTTGAGCCTGAGGCTTTCCGCTTTGCGGTTGACGCGTGTCCCGTGCGGCTCAAAGGCGGGCTAGCTCTAGTGGAGGATCTATAATGTGGTATTGGCCGATCATCGCTTATTTCTCAATCGCCGTTGCTGTTTGGATTCCACTTGCTCGGTTATATTACCGAGATCAACTCAAAACATACCCAACCGTGGTCGGGCCTGGAAAGCCTTGTGATGTCGCAGCCAAAGGATTTAGTGCGGCCACGGCGACCGTCGTTGCCGTGTTTTGGATCTTTGTTGCCATCACGTTTTCAGCCGAAAAGATACTGGGGCCAATCGTGATGCGTGTCTGGAATGTGATTGATCGACTGGTGTTTGGTAACCCTTCCCGGCCGGGAGTATGACGATGATGACTAAGCAACATTTTATAGATGACGTGCGGGCGGCATTTCGCGACAACCACAACCTTGTCCCAGCCCAGGATACCTTCGGGCGGGCATCTGTGAAGGGTTACGAATGTTGCGCGATCACCGCTGCTTGGATGTTTCGCAACAAGATTAACACGCGAGGAAATTGTGCCCTGATGGAAAACGAGATCCAAGAACGTTACGGCGTCAACTTTAATTGGGTGATGGGACTTCGGCATGGTTGGGACAGGCCGAATAGTCCAGAGCAGGGTCGCGATACGGAATATGGGAACGGGTTCGCTACAGGTAAGTTGTTGATTCAAGAATTGAAACCGGGAGCATAACGATGCTTAACAGCGGACTCGGCGGACGCATCTTCCTGCCACATGAATGGATCGAGCCAATGCGTGATCTGATTGAGTCAGCAATGCAATCCAAACATGATTTCTGCGGCGATCAGGCAGCGTGGCACTGTCCACGATTAGCTCGTGCGATGGTGTTCTTTATGGCTGTTAATCCGGGCGCAGCCCTGACAGCTATGGAGCAGGCCAAGACGCCGTATGGCGACCCACTTGTTTTGGAGGACGACAAATGATCTACAGTAAGGTCAGGATTGAATTTTCCGAGCAGATCACCGCAGGCGAAGCGGTGTTTAATACCTTCGCTCGCGAGAGCGGTACTCAAGGAGAAAACCGCCTGGGCGGAGATTTGGGCGACGCGATCAAGCTGTGCCCTCGACCCCTTCAGGTTTTGGCGGAAGCCATCGTGCATCTTTACGATGGTTATCCTCCCGAGAAACCCAACCCCCTTCTCCAGGCGGCGAAAGAGTACGTTGCCAAGTGGGCCACATTTGACTCTAACGTGGCCTGGGGTACTGATCCGTTGGAACTCGCGTATCCGGGGTGATACGCGTACTACCGTGCTAGACATCCTTAGTGTTTAACCTTAACCTTATGATTCCCGGCCGGGAATGTGGACGTACCGCGTCCTCGGCCCTTTGAGGAGTTTTAACATGACCGATCTACTCGACGCGGCGATCAGCAACACCAAGACCAATCGCGGCCCCACAATCGTGAGCGAGAACCACAACCTGGGGTCAATTAACTGGGCTGCCGGCCTCTCTGATCCCGGGGAGATGATCTCGTGTGGCTACATGCCGGAGGCGCGTCGCCTTTCGAATGAGTCCGATGAGGTGTACCAGACCCGGCTGATTGCGATGGACCTACCGACGATTCTCGGCCCTGCTCGGATGAAGCAGTTGATCAACGCCGCAATTAAGCGGGCGGGCCTGGACGTGTCCACAGGCAAGGTGGCGATGATGTCGGCGGGTCTCAAAACGGCCTGGCATGGTCTTGGCGTTCAGGTGGAAGAAGCGGTTACCTCGGCTGATGCTATCCGCCTTGCGTCGCTAGATTGGAAGGTAATCAAGCAGCAGCTTCGTTACGCAGACCCTTCAACAGGAGAGATGAGAGATGCTGAGGGGAACTTTGGGATCGTCCGCGAAGATACCGGAGCCTTGCTAGGCACCGTCGGAAAGGTGTACCAACCCTTCCAAAACTCCGAGGGGTTTGCCTTCCTCGACAAGATCTTAGATCAGTTCGAGGCCAAGTACGAGACGGCTGGCGCGATCTACGGGGGCAGTCGCGTGTGGATGCTCGTAAAACTTCCGAAACAGGCGTTCTCTGTGACGCCCGAGGACAGGATTGAGCCGTACGCCCTGTTCATCAACTCTCACGACGGGACTTCGGCCGCACGGTGCTTCCCAACCTCGCAGCGAGTGGTGTGCCGAAACACCATGAGATTAGCCCTTAATGAGAAGGACAAGGGAATCTCGATTCGTCACGCGGGCGATCTTAAAGCTCATGTGGCGTCAGCGCAGAACGCGTTGGGTCTCGCCGTCCAGAGAGTCGAGAAATATAAGGAAGACGCCGAGGTACTCTCTCGCGCGAAGGTGGAGCCTGTTCCCTACTTCGAGGGGTTGCTAGACGCGGTCTTGGAGGTGACCAAAGCCGAGGCTCTGATGGGTGCTGACGCTTTGGCTGCGGCTGTCGCGATGACTGAGGCCGAGCAGATCGTGAAGACATCTCACTACAAACGAGAGATCGAGAAACGGGAGACCCTCCTGGAGGATGTGCTGAGCCGCTACGAGTCGGGTACGAATGCCGTTAGCGGCATGCGAGGCACTGGCTGGAGCGCCCTGCAAGCGGTCACAGAATCCGCGAATCACGGCGAGCTAGGTGGCCGCTACAAGGGTAAGGAGAAGGACTCTCGACGATTCGAGAACATCGTGATGGGTGAAGCTGATCGGATCAGCCAGGTGGCTTATCAGCAGGTAATGTCGCTGGCCGGTTGAAAAGTGTTGTGAGTGACAATACGTTTATTCGGGGTATGTAGTCATAGGAGGAAATCTTATGACTACTATCCCGCTTTCAAATGGCAACGGTTTAGTCGCAATTGTTGACGACGAAGATTTTGAGCGAGTGTCTCGGAACACCTGGAGATTAACCCGAACTGGTTACGTCTCTACATTTTTCAGTAAGAAACATAAGCTTCTACATCGAACGATTATGGAGATCACAGATCGATCTATTAAAATCGATCATATTAACGGAAACAAACTAGACAATCGAAAAGAAAACCTGCGGCAGGCCACAACATCGCAAAACGCATGGAATGCCGGCGTAACAAAAAAATCGTCTAGTGGTTATCGGGGAGCTTATTTATGTAAGGCGACTAACCACTGGCGAAGCGATTTAATGGTGAACGGGAAGAGAATGTCTCTCGGCAACTACGCTACGGCAGAAGAGGCGGCTAAGGCAAGGGACAAGAAGGCTTTGGAGCTTCAAGGTGAATTTGCTAGGTTGAATTTCCCAGACTTCGACTATACGAACTACGAACCAAAACCTTTAAACGTCGGCAAATTGACGTCTACCACTAGGGGGGTTTACTGGTGTAAATATTTCCAAATGTGGAAAGCAGGATTTCACGTCAACAAAAAATTTATTTATGTCGGGTCGTTTGATACTCAAGAAGAGGCCGCAAAAGCTATTAACGCGAAGCGAGCAGAAGTTGGTTACAAACAATTTAGAAGGAATGAATACACAGACAAAGAACTAAATAAAAGAGAAGACAATCCCCAAAAATGAGGAGCATAGCGTGGCCCGTAAAGAACTGGATCCCACCGACGATGTCGTTTATTACGCAGTGGTGCGATGGACGCCCTACGACATTATGAGCGTCTCGACATTAGATTTTGAAGCCGCAACAGAATGGTTGGAACTGAATGCCAGGTGGATCGAGGATGCCCAGGTCCAGGCAGGCAATGACGCCATTCGGCAGTTGTTGTCCGAAGAACAACTTTTAGAAGGCCAATAATCATGACACCCCAACCCACACCTCTTCCTATGTTGGAGGCGAAGCGTCTTGACGTGTGAAGACTGTTTGTCCAACACCGAGTGCGAGTACGCCTTCGATCCGTATAACACGGACGGAGATTGTTTAGCCACCAAGTAACCATTCTAGTTAGGAGACTTTGGTGAGATATTGCCAATCGTGCGCCACTCGAAACGGGTGGCCATTCGTTTACAAGGATGTAAATGGTCGCAGCAAATGTCAAATATGCGAAAATTTTGAGTATTGGCCATGTGTTGACGTGCCGGTATCAGAATTGCCCGTGCCTGGCTCCGAACCACTAAACGAGCAGGGCGCAATTTATAACGTCGTTGCCTGGTGTGAGCAACAACTAAAGGACGCTCGGCACGAACTACTTATCGCTGTGGGCGATCGAGCAGCCCAGAAAGCCCGCATTGAGGCGATCCAAGCCGAGGGATATACCGAGCGCCCTCACCTCGGCGTGTACGCCGAAGACGAAAAGATTAATGACGCAAAAGTGGTAACCGCCAGACATCGATGGCGTCAGTGCTTTTACGCTTACAAGCGAGTCTTTGAAATGGCCTACCCAGCCGGGAGGTGACAACTAAAAGCCGGCCGCAGGCCACCGCAGCGTAGCGGAGGTTTCTGCGGCCGATCTCTAATCGGGAGAACGAAGTGGGTAAGCACATTTGCAACGTCGGCCGCCTCCGGAAGCTGATTGAAAAGCTACCCGACGAGGCCCGGATTCTACCTGATTGGGCTTATAGTCCACCAGGAGACAGTGACCCGGCTGTGTCCGTCGAGGGGTTTAAGATCGCCAGAGACGGAGACGGGCCTTATTTGAGTGTTTTGGTCGATATTCAATACCTGGAAGACATCACCAAAGACGAGGAGAACTAATAATGACCCAGACAGACAAATTTGACGCAGCGACCGCGATCGAACGGGTTCTAGACGCGGTCCTAGACGACGCCGCCAGTCGCGTATTACGCGATCAGTTTCAGTGGCTACTCAAGGTCTGGAATACTGATGACGATCGTTGCTACGAGGATTTCGACCCAACAAAACCGTACGGTGCTTGTTACGTTCCTCCACAGGAGGACGACTTGCTAGGAGAAGACCAATGACTTATCGTCAGCGGGTAGTGTTGCAGATGACTCTTCGGCACTTTAGTTTTCACCGTTGAGACCCAAGATCTGGGACGATAACCTGACGGGCGAGACGGCTCGCGACACCAAACCGGGAGAGAGCGATGAACGAGTGGTCGATCGGCAACACCGCATTCTGCGTGGTCGGAGGCGGGCTTTATGGCGGACGGTTCGCTGACCACAAGGGTGAGTTCCACACCGATGTTATGGGCCATCTTGACAACATGTATGACCGGCACCTCTTCCGCGATGTCACGGAAGCCACGGCAGTAGCCGACCATCTCCGCGACAAGAACCGCTACGCTTCGGAGGTCTGGGAGGTCTGCCTTATCGGGGACTATGGCGGCAGACCGCCCGGCACCCCAGGGATAATCCACACCTGGACGTACAAACAGATACGGGTTGTACACCGCTCCCGGATGCCGGTGCCGCCGCCAGAGTCGCAGCCCAAGACCGGCGAGGACGTGTGGAAATGGCTGCACTGCGTGGCCAACGCGCAGAACGTCTTGCGCGGCAGCGTGATCCCTGGCGTCGATGTGACTGTGGCCGAGGTCGAATCGCTCTGCGGCAAGGGAATGTTTGCCAAATTGGTTAAATGGAGCGACAAGCAGAAAGGTTTCTCGGTCTCCGCCGCTGCGATCCTGCCGATCGAAGAGGTCTACGCCGACCCGAAGGCTATCGCCGACTGGAAGGCTCGGTACGGCGACTTCTGCCACCACACCCGCAAGGAAGGTGAGGCCGTACTGCCCACGGACAAAGTCTATGTTCACTACATCCAGATTGGCTAAGCCGCCCGCAGGTCTGACTCCATCCTCCCACCCGCCCGGCGATGTACCGGGTGGGTCACCCCAAACCGGAGAAACCTATGATCGGTGGGCTTATCGACGAAATCGACTGCCGCATCAATTGCGGGGTGGTTTTGGACACGGCATGGAATTATGTGATCCGTGGAGGGGCGGTGATCGAGCAACCAGGTCAAGACTCGCCACGCGACGACCGCCGCGAGTACCGCAACGACATGGAGAGGCAGCGGACCCGCATCCAGGCCCGCATCACCGCGATCGGGTCGGAGTGGGCACCGCGAATGCTGGCGGCTCTCGGTGACGCCGAATGGGGTGATGACTATTCGACGACGGTGTACTGTGCCTGCCACATCGGGGCGGAGCAGGCTATGCGGACACTGAGGTATTGGTCGCGGGGGAATGTAGCCCAAGTCGGGTCCAGGCTCGCGGCGGTCATTGCCCCTCAGGTGGCGGCTATCGCTACGGTCGCAAAGTCGTTGGTGACCACGGCGAATGTGGCTCGCGACATGCACGAGCCGGGGGCAAATGATCAAGTCGGCCTGGGGCAAGGAGCCGTGGAA
Organism: uncultured Pirellulaceae bacterium; assembly: GCA_964444865.1. Taxonomy (GTDB): domain Bacteria; phylum Planctomycetota; class Planctomycetia; order Pirellulales; family Pirellulaceae; genus SXOA01. The sequence continues at coordinate 15,726 of CAYUJE010000003.1, forward strand.
CTGGCCCAGCAATTAGTACACCACGCGGCGATAGCTGCCGCCCGGTGTCACATCCTTCGCGCGACAGACCTGATCGAGCAGTGGTATCGGGCGGTGATGGCCGCCGTTGCCGAAGAAATTAGTGTCGATGTCGCAGCCTGAGCCTCGTACACCCACCCCACACGGTTTCCCCTTTAGGAGCTTAGGATGAAATCAGCAACTAATAATACAACGTTTATCCGGTGGAGCACCAGACGAGACATGTCTCAGGTGCTTCAAATTGACCGAAAGGCATTCGCGACCTGGGCGTGGACCGAAGAGGATTTTCTCAATTGCCTTCGGCAACGCAACTGTGTCATGATGGTAGCTGAAGACTTCAAGACTGACCTAATCAAAGGGTTTATGATTTACGAGCTACATCGTGACCGGGTTAAGTTGTTAAATTTGGCAGTTGATCCCCAACATTCCCGGCAGGGAGTTGGGTCTCAACTGGTCGAGAAGTTAAAGTATAAGGTGACATCGCACAATCGCCCCAAAGCCACGCTAACTGTGCGAGAGACTAACCTTGAAACGATGCGGTTCTTTGCGGGGCGACAGTTCCGAGCCACAGGCTTTGCGCGTGGCGCGTATCCCGAGGAGGATGGCGTCTCGTTTGAATGGGCTTCGCCCGAACATGACCCGCTCAAGGGATGGGGCGGTGTGATCGCAACGAATCGTATCGCAACTTATCTGGAGGAGCATTAATGCTAAAAGCGAAATTCACTCGGCTCCGCGAGAGGTGGCTCAAGGGAAAAGCAGCGTGGCAACTTTATTACGATAAGCTTGCGAGTAAGTACGGCCCCAACTTCCAACGAAGTTGGATCACTGCGGCAGAGCTTCGTAAGCTTGATGAATTACATGCCCGGCAGATTAAGTTACAAGATCGGTTTTTCGAGTTGTTGCGCAGCATTAGTCCTCGCGATTGGGACCGAGGTATCTCAGTCTATTGGATCTTATCCCAGTTAACTTACGAAGATGCTGTGACTTCGGGCGAGTTATCCGTAATGCCCCAGCGTGCTATTGGTTATTCTGAGCAGGAAACAAGCCAGTTTGCGAGACCTGTGGAACAAAGGAGATAAGATGGGACTGGTATACAAGATTGAAGAGTTCAGGTGTGTCTACGGCTCCGAGGTGATGCTAAAGCTCGCGAATGGCGTCTCTATTCACTTGTGTTCCAACACGGGCGGGCTACACTTGAGCTTTGGAGGCATCAACTCAAACATCCCGATTGTTGTAAGCGAGCAAAGCGACATGTCACTACGGGTGGAGTACAAGGCGGCGAGGGACTCATCATGACTACGATTCGCTCAATACTTAACTCGATTGCTGATTCGATAGACTACGGCACGTGGTTCACCTTCAAAGAGCGAGAGGAGATTGTTGCCAGAATCAAGAAGGTGCAAGACCTCGTATTTGCCTCCTACGATAAAATGGTAGAGTCGAACGAACACATGCGTGGTGTCGGCTTTTGGCCATACCTTGAGCGAATGATTGAGGCGGGTCGTCCCAAATGTAGTACTCGGCCTGCGGCCGGCTCTAGCCAAGTGGAGGTTGGTATGCAACGCTGGGCTTTCCTGTTTCAACTGTCGGGCGGTCATCGGTACTTTCGCGATCGGGTGAATGGTAAAGTGGCGGTAGCAGATAATAGTGGGAATTTTCCAGACGAAACAGAAAACGGAGTCTTGTATATTTCTCAGAACTCTCCAGTGCGAATTGGCCGCGAGGCAACAATCACGGTCACCGACACGGATGGGAACGTCGCTTCGGTCATCGAGTGTGCCGAAAACGGAATCAAACTCGCAGCCCTTTTAGATATGCGTGTTAATGCTCACGGGGTTAACTATCAGTTGGTTCAGGTTTAACTTCCCGGCCGGGAATGTGGATTTTACACAAGGAGCAACGATGCCTGGCGACATTAGCACGGGTTACGATCCTGAATGGGGAAGTTGCTACAATCGAGATCAGATTGAAGATGTCCTGACCGACATCTACCGTAAGGTGTCAACTATCCTGAGTAACGAACCTCCGATGTATGTGGTGGAACTTGCTTGGGCTGAGAACCTAGACCGGGTACTACCTGCGGAACAGTTAACGGAGCAGGAGTGGCGACTGATCAGATTCGCAATTGAACGAGCTATTCAGTCATTGTAAACCGTCTTTGGCTTTAGTACACGTATCCCCCAAGGGAGGCCTTTGTGCGAGATGTTCCCTATCTGACGATCGAGAAAAACGCGAGATTGGTCTATGTTCTGGTAGTCGAGCAAAGCGAAACCAAGCGAAGCGAGTATCCGCTGGCCAAGAACGGCCTCCTTAAGGCTGGCCGGGACCTCTACGAGGCAGGCGTAACCCAATGGCAGCACTCAAGCAGCCTGGATCATGCCGACGAGTACGGGTGTCTTATTGACATCCACGAAGTGATCGCTAAAGGCTTCGAAGAAGCCCGGAGCGAAGCCACGTCGCACGAGCTTACGTGTGAAGTGAAGTTGTTCCGCTTCGCAGACTGCAAGGACTTCAAGTCGTTGCTTTCGCCAAAAGAACTTGATTACTTTGAGACGCTGCGCACTCGCGTCCTTCAATCTTCTTAATGGGGGTTACGTATGACGCCTTCCGAGTTTGTTGTAATTAGCGATCTTGGAGAGTACACTCACTATGCTCGCGGCTGCCGGATGGAAACCGATCAGGCCGAGAATGAGCGGGCCGTCTTAAAGAGTGAGAAAGCTGTTTCGGATCATATTGCGAAACTGGTCTCCAAGTGGTCTAATTATCAGAATCAGTCCCACCTGGTGTTTTTTAACTGGCAGGGTTTCGCTGAGTATGGCGCTAGCGCAACTAGCAGTTACGGCTCTTCGTGGAAGGACTACCCACAGGGCGTCATTACCGTATTCCCATATTGGACTGATTATGACGCTGAGAATTGGGACGAGCAAGAGCGAGAGGTAGACTATGCACATCATTTACGTCAACGGTTGTTTAGCAGCGTTGTGGCGAAGGTGGCAATCTTGAAGCAAGCAGCCGAGGACAAGTCAAATGAAGAGAAAGCAGAAGCGGCACGAGCGAAGCAAGAGAAGGAACGGTTGACTCGATTGGCCCAATTTGAACTTCTCAGGAAGGAGTTTGGCTGATGCACTCAATGATGAATCCTGGCGGACGACAACCGGGCCAGCAGAAATGTCGATGGTGCGGAAACTGGTATAGATCACAAGAGCCATGCCTGACAGATGAAGAAAAACGGGCAATTGAAGCGTGGCGAGACGAGAATGGCGTACGGTGGCGATCGAAGCTGTTGTCCGTATGGGAAACGAGTTCTGCTGGATCGGTGCTACAAGGCGTGAGAAACAAGATTGGTCCGAAAGGTCTTGCAAAGATTAAACTTGGGAGGAGGGCAAAGTGACCACAACGCAAAGTCCACGAGCGTATCCTACGCCTCTGGAATACTTTCCCGACGACGGCTGGGATACGTCCGAAATTCGACACAAGGGCGCGGTGGTAGCCCTGGTGCCCGGAGTTGACGATTTCCCCTGCCTGGACCAGCATGGTGCAGACGGTGGCGCTATCCAGCAGGAGATTGATGCTACCGGCCGCAAGCTGGTGCTTAGTTACAATTGCCACAACGCTATGGTTGAAGCCTTGGTTGCGGTTTGGAAGTTTGGCAGCCGCAGCGAAACAGACGAAGGTATCAGTGTTTCGTACCTAGTTGAAGAAGCCCTTAAAAAGGCTGGTTACTTGGAACGCCCGGCCGGAAATGAGGAGGTCTAAAATGTGGGGCATTTGGGATTTCGACAAGAACGATTGGGTCCGTCCTTGTCTTTTGCACGGTAATCCGATTTTGGCGTTCGAGAGCAAGAGGGCCGCGTGCTTGCACGCATCGAGGAACTACGGATTCGAGACATACTCGGAGGCGAAGCGTAGGGGATGGTGCGAAGTGCTACTACTTGTAGCGAAGCATCCGAGGGGCGTGGTGCGAGACCGAAGGAGAGCGTGTGGCAAATTAGGGCCTGAAGCCTCTTTAGGTGATACGTGTACTAACCATTAGACCGCTCAGCCGGCCGCAGGCCACGCAGCGAAGCGTAGTTTTTGACTCTCCGTCCGCTTCGGACGGGTGAGCGACCAACGGGAGCGAACATGTTTGAGAGACACGACTGGACCCTGTTCCGCAACCTTGGAACCCTCAGCCAAAAGGCAGGCGTTCCCCTTAGAAAGCTTCGCCAACTTGTTGTGAAGGAGCTTGTGGACAACGCCTTGGATGCTGGTGCGAAGGTTGAGTTCGGTAAGGATGGCAGTTCTACGTATTGGGTGCAGGACGACGGGCCTGGCGTTCCTGGAGACCCATCTTCGATTGCAAGGCTGTTCAGCGTTAACCGCCCCCTGACGTCCACCAAGGTGGTAAGACTGCCGGCCCGAGGCGCGTTGGGTAACGGTCTCCGCGTAGTTGTCGGCGCGGCCCTTGCCAGTGGCGGCCACCTGGAGGTGTGGACCCAGGGACACCACTACAAGCTAAAACCTAAAGACGACGGCTCTACCGAGATCACCTCGGACGAACTAGTTGGCACCGAAGGCACGCGTATCGCAGTTACGCTCGGTGAAGGTATTCCTCAGGACGAAGGCGATCTACGACTAGGCAAGCTAGCCAACGGTTTTAACTTCGCCAAAACCTACCAGGGCAAAACAAGTGCGTGGTGGTACGACAGCGACTCCTTCTTCGAACTGCTGCTCTCGGCCGGATCGAGGCCGGTAGTGGACCTGCTAGCCCAATTCGATGAAGGTCTTAAGTTTGAACTGACTGCGGACTGGCCTACGTACTGTGACGGCTACACGCGAGATTCGTCGGAATCGCTCCTGCGGAAGCTCAGGAGTCTCGCCCCCGAGATCAAATCGTCCAAGATTGGCCAGGTGGGAAACCCCTACAAGGAGCCATACGCCAAGGACGAGGGTGTCCTGGTCATCGCTCCCGGCCGGGGGTCATTGAAGGCCCACTTGCCCTTTGTGGTCGAATGTTTCGCAATGGAGCTTTCGGACCAGGACAGTGACGACGTTCTGGTTTGTTACGTGAACGGTACGCCGATCGTGGGGGAAACTAGCATCAGGCGTGAAAAAGGCTCCAAGATCGCCGTCTTTGGTTGCGGCTTGAAACATTACGTGGAAAAGGTAAGTACGAAACGGTTTGCCGTTCGTCTGAACGTCACCACTCCGTACATGCCGATCACGACGGATGGAAAAGAACCAGATTTCTCTCGTTATCTGGAATCGATCGAAAAGGTTATGAGTAAGGCGACCAGGAAACTCAGAAGCCAAATCAGGAAGCGAGAGCAGCCGAGTTCTCAGAAAGATCTCATTCTGGGTAACATTGAGGAAGCAATCCGGCAAGCCTCAGGTGAAGGTAAGTATCGGTTTAGTTTGCGGCAACTTTACTATGCCTCGCGGCCCTTCTGCCTTGAAGCGGGCCACGCGGAGTTGAGCTACGCGAATTTCTGCACGACCATCACAAATTATGAGGCAACATATGGCGAGATTCCCCTGATGTATCGGGATCCCCGAGGAACTCTGTACCACCCACATGAGAGGCGTTCCATTCCTATCGGGACGATCGCTGTCGAAGAATATGCCCGACCAGACTGGACCTTCAACAAGATCCTGTACTGCGAGAAGGAGGGATTTACTCACCTTTTGCAGGCAGACGGTTGGCCCGAACGCAATGACTGCGCACTGCTGTCTTCAAAGGGATTTGCGTCGCGGGCCGTTCGGGACGTTCTTGACCTGTTGGGCGACACCGACGAGGAGCTTCTGTTTTTCTGCATCCACGACGCGGATGCCTCCGGAGGTTTGATTTACCAGGCGCTCCAGGACGCAACCACAGCACGAGCCGCCCGCAGGGTTAAAATTGTGAACCTGGGACTAGACCCCTGGGAGGCCGTTTCAATGAGTCTTCAAATTGAAGAATTCAAAGTTAAAGGCAACAAACGACTTCCGACGGCTCGCTACGTGAAGGACTACAACGACGAGGCTCCGCCTCGCAGTTCGGGAGAGTACCGATGGGACGGCTGGCTTCAGGGGCGTCGCGTTGAATTGAACGCGATGACTAGTCCCCAATTTATCTCGTGGCTGGACTCCAAGATGGAACCCTACAACAAAGGTAAGGTCGTACCGCCGGCGCACGTTCTGGAGCGACAGGCTGAAGAGGCGGCCGAGGCTGCTGTCAGGCAGCAATTGGCAAAACGTATCCTCAGGGAGGCAGGAATCGACGCCCTGGTCAAGGATCGCATGCAGGGCGTGAAAGATAGGCTCGCAGGAGTAGACTTCGTGGGCGAAGTACGAGCGAAGCTGGAGGTTTCACCTGGGGCGCGATGGATTGCGCCCCTGAAGGAGATCGCCGAGGAGGCGACAACCTAATGACTAAAAACAAACCAAGGACGATTTTGGTCCGATACGTCACTATCCCAGGCGGACGAGGCCGCAACTCCGGCAAGTGGGAGGCGACCGTCTTTGGCTGGCTTCAAAGTAAATTCGGCCAGTCCGAAGAGTTGGCGATCGGGAAAGTGATGAAACAGTTATGGGGCTTGGGAGAACTTCCTTGCCGTATAGAGATTAAATATGAGCAATAACAAATATTTGTTTGTTGGTGAACGACCTTCCGCCACGGCCATCCGGCGAGGCTGGAAATGGAAAGATGGAAGGCTGGCCGCAAAACAGTTATTTGACGCCCTCCGAGCTTCCAAGATTGATCCCGAGTCGCAACAGTACGACAATCTGTTTGTTCGCGGTGAAGATCGGGTGAACCACCACGCTGTTGGGCGGATTTCCTCCAGCCGGCTGGAGGTGGTAGCGATGGGACTCAAAGTATCGCGAGCTTTGGCCCAAATAGGGATCCGCCACAAGAAGATTCCCCACCCTGCGGCTCGGGGAACGATTCGGACGAAACAGATTTACGCAATGGTAGTGGGGTGGATTCTATGACCAATAATCCCGGCCGGGAATGTGGGTATGACTCGATCTCTCTCGGCGACATCGTGACTGTCCGCTACGCCGTAGACCGAGGCCGCGAGACGCGAACAACAAAGCTTAAAGTGATCTACGCCACGATCGGCGGTTGGATGGGTCAGTCAGTAAAAGTTGGCTGGACTAAGCGTATCACCCCGGATAACTGTGAAATACTACGTATCAAAAAATCCAAATGAGGGTCTTAAAATGCCGTCTCTCGTTAAGGTTATTGAATACATTCGCGAGCGGGTTCTCATGTCCAAGTTTGGCTTCAGCCTCGACAAGTTTCACATCGGAAAACGTGATTGTGGCATGGACGGTCGCAGCTATAAAAGAGTTCTGAAAGACCTCGTAGAGGCTGGCTATCTGGAGGACCCAAAGGATGTGATTCGCCCGACGATGAAGTCTTACGATGAGCTAGTCGTTTCCTCGCCAGACCTCGTAGCCGAGTGGATCAAATTGAATCCTCCGCACGAACATCGCCAAGTGGATTACATTCCCGTGTTTCGACTGAAACATGAAGAGCAGAAATATCTGGCGGAAAATGCCGCTTCGTACGAGTTTTTCTGGGTCTACGAAGATGTAATCACCTTCCGGGCGAGGGTAAGTAATAGTAAGTTGAATATCCACGGACCCTTCCCGGCCGGGGAAGCGAGTCTTCAGTACAAAATTGCTTGCGACGCCAAGGAGCTTGGCGACAAGACACGGCTGGCCAGTTTTACCCTCTGCGTGCAGAGCAAAGGGTTGCAAGCATGGGTGCGGGAAAAGCGGGCGGAGGAACAGTTTCAGGAGGTGTATCAGAAGAATCTAGCATGGGGTACAGAAACTTTAGGATTGTTACCTGAAGAGGAGGCGAATTTACTTTCGTCACACAAGAATGACGGATTCTTTTCCTCGTATGGTAACCTAGGGCTAGATCCCAACAAGTGGGCCTCCGTTTGCGATCAGAACATCGAGCAGACAGCAAAAGAAATTGAGCAGATTCAAAAATCCCGCTCTGTATTGATCCATCTTCGCGACAAGGTTAAGTCGATGGGCGGATGGGATACGTTCTTGGAGCGATACGCATCACGAGTCCGTGAGGAACTGGCGAAGCCTAAGGGGGTGTAGCGTGGCCAAGTGTAACTGGTGCCACAAGGAGATGCTCGATGGTGTGTCTTGTTCGGGTAATACTAAAGTGAACTTCCCGGCCGGGGATGTATTGCCTCCGGTGCCGAACAATGGCGGGCAATGCCATGATTGCAACTGTCCCTCTGGAGGTTTCCATCACCCAGGGTGTGACGCAGAACGCTGCCCAAAATGTGGTGGTCGGTTAATTTCTTGTGGCTGTCTCGACCCCGAGGAGAACAATAATGAGTAGTCGTTACACGGTAATCGCCGCCAGTCCCTTTTTTGGCGGCCCCGGCACAATCGCCCACCGCGTCGTACTGCTTGAGTGGGAGGGTCAGTTTAGTGTCCACACGCAGGCTTTAAGTGACGAGGCTTTGCTAAGTGGAGACTACACCAAGGAGTACCAGAAGGCGTTAGAATGGTGGCTAGACCGCACCGAAGAGAAATACAAAAGCGGCGAACCTCTGGTAATGCTCCGGGCCAGGGGTACCTATCACGATCCACTCAGGAAGCTCGGCGACGGGTCTTATACTACCGCAGGTAACTCGGAGGGCATTTAAATGGGTGTCATGGTTTACTGTCCAGAGTGTCCTGTACAAAAACTAACCAACAAGAGAACCAAAAAGACGCGCACGGTACGACCGGTCTTGGACGTCTACGCCCGTAATTACAGTGGGTGTGGGGTAGATCTCGCAACTTGCCCCGAGTGCGGGAAAGGGTTTGCAATCTCCTACGGGGTGGATAAAATCACACGAGAACCCGGCTCGGACGGGCCGTCACGCCAGGGGCGAGAGAGGCAAGCCGAGAAGCAACGTCTTAAGGAAGACGAGGAGAACATCGCCGCGATGCGACGAATAGCGAAGCAGTATCCGGACGCGTTTTTGGATCTCGCGAAACAGCTTGAAAAGTAAACGAACGGTTTGTTTTTAGTCCTAGAACCCCGGCGTAGCCGGGCAGCCAGCGGGCGGCTGTTATTGACCCGCAGAGGTTTTACGATGAAGATCACGTTCACGGTTGATCGGGCGGCAGCAATCAGGGGTGGGTTCAATCAGGACGGTAAGATCTCACTAGATGTGGATGTGTCCAAGTTAGACCAAGCGGATCGCGACCTGCTCGCGAAAAGTTTGGACTACGATGGAAACGTCACGAAAGTTGTGGCCCCACTCTCTACTCGGGTAGTGTACATTTCAGCCGAAGCTCCAAACGCGATGGGCCTGGTCTTGGCTGTACGGGCCGCGTGGGAAAAGGTCGCGGCGATGGACGCCGAATACCGGCGGAAGCAGGACGAGGAGTTGGCCCTCACCGAGCGTGAAGACGCCAGGGCGTTGGCGGGCCGACGATTGAAGCAGAAGTACGCCGCCCCCGGAATGTGGGAGATCGACCACGGCGACGGCCAGCGTGTGCTGAATTACGCGAAAGACCGCGAGGGAGAGTTGAAGACGCGGAACTCGCCCGAGTGGGCTGCGTGGGTCAAGGAGATCGACCAGAAGAACCGGGAGGAACTCGCAGCGGCGGAACTCCAGCGACTCAAGGAGCGGATCGTGGAAGTGGACAAGGACCGACGGATGCTGGACAAGGACCGACGGACGCTGGCTGAGTTCCTGGCTGAGATCCCCCAAGACGCACTCAGGGGTACCTTAAAGCGGTTGGCCGTGTCAGAAGAATCAATCGCCGCAATGGAGTCCAAGATCGAGGACGCCAGCCCCGTGACGATCTTCGAACAGGACGAAGCCGAGGCTTAAGGCTTGATTCCAACGGGGAGCACTGCACCACCAGTCGCTCCCTCGTTGCTGATTTCTGAAGACAGCAATGACAACGCTCCCTCCAGACTATTCGCCGTCAGGCTGGTGGACCATTTGCCGTCTTTGTAAGTCCAGATGGCGTAGTCAACAGGGGCGGGTGCGGCCATGTTTTAGTCCTTCGTGCGGTGGTGTTACGGGTAAATACCCCCTATTGAAACAAAGGAGCAACTATGAATCGCGAAGGCCCCTTTAAAAACGCCAAGGTCGGCGATTGTTCGCGGCGACTACGATAATGCCCACAGCCCCAAAGGCGCAGCGTCTCTGGCGAATCAGATGATCCAAAAAATCGAGGAGGCCTTAAAATGAAACTCGAAACTGCGAAACAAATCGTCGAGGCGTCAGACGGCTCCGTCCGCCTGTATAAAGACTACTCGGGCCGAGGGATGTGCGGGGCAACGACGGCGGGTGTCACCGGTAAGGAATACGACATTGTGGACGCTGCGGAGCAGGCCGGAGTCAAGACGGCCGACTTCCGCTGGGATTCGATGGGTTTAGATATGATTGCGTACTAGCGCCTGCGGCGGGCAAAACCTAAAACCAAATGGAGCCAAAAGGATGATTTACGATCCGATTACCCGACAACAAGTCGAACTGATCGGCCGCTACCCTGAGCAGGACTATTGTTTTAAGTTTGGCGGCAAGCAAAAAGGTCAGTTTCGCTTTGTCCGTGTCCGTTATAAAGACTATATCCGCCCCGAATTCAAGGGGGGTTTTGCTATTAACACCGAGAGAGACGTGGATGTCAACAACCTGGTGGCCGACGACGGCTCCAGGGAGATCCACAAGGTGTACGAATCGTTACCCCTACTCCCGGCCGGGAATGTCGGTCATCCCCCAGGAAATGTGGAGACTGGGTCATGCCAATCAAGTTCGTAAACGAAAAACGCCGGGTTGGGGCCACAGTCGAGGGTTTCGGCGAGCACCGCGTTGAGTGGCCTGATTACGAGATAAAATGCCCCTGCGGCAAATGGACGCAGGACTATGGTGACGTCTCCCAGCAAGTTGCAAACGATCCTGACGAACACCAGTGGTTATGCCCACGGTGCGTCCGCCGCTCCGAAGAACACGAAAACGAGCGGCATATCGATCAATGCGAGAAATCTTCTCCGCGAACGGCAGATGACGAATAACCTAACAACGGGAGTGAACATGCACAAATTCTTCATTGTGATGTCGGGCGGACTTTATGGCCACTTTGGCAAAGGCTACACTCTGGACCAGGCCCAGGCCGCGTGGAAAAAGGCGGGCGGACGAAAAAAGGAGGGAGGCTATAAAGAGTATGCGTTTCTGTCCAGTCTCCCCTTCGCTCCGATTGAGAAGCTCAAGGCAGACGACAACGAGGCAGACGCCTGGGTTGGGCGGGACGGATCCCTCAACTGGGTCCGCTGTGAGAAGCTGGTACTGACTGGCGAGGAGGCTGCCCCTCAATCTTCGTCTTGACTAGATCTCTCGCGTAGCGAACAAGGGTCTCGGGAGAAATCTCAGCGTCTTGCCTGACGAGTGCGGGCCTGGCGATTATCTTCAGGTTGACGCCTAGCTTCCGCATTGCCCACGCCATTCGAATGACCCGATTGGCGTCCATCTCGGGATGGCCGGCTCTCGCAAGGGCGATTACGACTTCAGTGATGGATTGCGACTGTTCCCAGCAGACAACGAACAATGTTTGGTCTAGGGCGATCATCCCGAGCACCTCCTTGTTAGCGTCTTGTTTAGTAAACTTCAACAAAAGGAAACCGACAAGCGAAAAACTGTCAAATGTACGAAATCGTACCAACCAGGAGAATATTAGTACGAATAGCCGAAGGCGGGAGTCAAACAGTCGAATAAGAATCGTGATAACAATCGTCTATCTATCACTATAGTTGTGGGGAATCGCAAAACAAAGGGAAGTTAGCTAGAATTATCACTGTTTCTGTCTGATTTCAAAATTGAGGCCTGGAATGAACCGCTCGGAACTGACTCTGTTTGCGAAGGACGACCTGTTTGGAAGAGAGGGTGTCTCGTGGGACATCACGAATAATCCCCTGTCGCTCCTAATGTGCCTGTTATTGGCGTGGTTTATCGTGAAACAAATTAGGGATAGCTAACAATGAGTAAACTCGGCAAAGCCTTCGCCTACCTGCGTAAACAGGGCTACATGGCTCGGGCCAACTTTAGCTGTTGCCGGTCGTGCGCCGGGGCAGCGATGGCCAAGGAGTGGAACGAGCTAATCGAGAAAGGCCACGACTGGACCAAGTTCAAGGGTTTCGTTTGCTACGACAAACAACAAGGCGAGAATAAGCGAGATGGGTTAGACTTTGCACTCTCGTACGGCCAGATCCGGACTGACAAGTACCTGATTGGGCAGGACGCAAAAATTGTTGGCGTAGCGGTTGCCGCTGCACTGGACAAGTTTGGAGTTCGATATTACTGGGACGGCAATCCCGACGTGACGATTCGGATTAGAAATAACCCAACGCTGTGGAAAGCTGCGAAGGTGGGCACCGCCGACGTAATGGTTGGGGTTATAGTATTGCCCGACCAAGACCTGGGAGCAGTCACGCTCGGAAAGGACAAGTGGGATACGGGACGTGTCCTGATCGGAGCTTTAACCTCGGTGGCTCCACTCGCCTACGTCGCATGGGAAACTGGTGAAGTAGGTCCCCTGCTTGATTTCATTCAGGAGAACTTTCCTGACGAGTTTAAGAAGGCTGTATTTAGCTAGCCAGCGACACCTCGTAGCAGATACGTGTACTACCGACTTAACTTCTTCAAACAATAAGGTACCGTACCCCGAGGAGACCATTAAGGAGTTGAAACCTTTATGGACCTAAGTGTCTTTTTAAAGGGCCACTCAGCCAACATTACTTCCTTCGCTGAACCCCGGATGCTCATGATCGACAAGATCAAAGATGTCTTCCGCCTCCGCGTCTGTGGGGCTGGCGGTGTCTACGTCGAGATCCCTGCCTGGACTGACCTCTACAGTATCGCCACCCGACTTGTCGGGGGTGACGCGTCGGCTGTGAACCCGTTTCTTGACCGGCTTTTGGAGGACCTCCCCCCAAGCGGTGTCCGCGACGCTATCGGGGAAATTCTTGCGGCAGAATGGGCCATAAAAGAATAGCGAAAGCCCATCGTAGGCGCGAGCGGCCTCTTGCTCGTCGTTGTAGAGCTTGTCGATCTTGCGGCCGTCAGGCAGCTTGATGTTCATGCGCCACCGCTCACGCCTGCGGCTGACGCCCTTATAGGTTGAGCCACGAGCGTTCCCGGCGTAACATGACTTGGGAGCGTTGTTGGCGGCATTCTGTTGGGGCGTAGCCACCCGGAGGTTCTCACGCCTGTTGTCAAGCCGGTTGCCGTCCTTATGATCGACGTAGACCTTGCGATCCCTGATACCCATAACTTCGCGATGCAGCCGAACGTAGCCCCGATCGGTGTCGTGTCTGTAACAATAGCGTTGTTCGCTCAAAGACCACTGAAACTGCGAAACCCAGACAAGGTCCGCGTCATCGATTAAAATTTCGAATGGTTGCTGGCGTCGATAAACAATGAAGGTGGCCACGAAGATCTCCCGCCGGGGCGGCGGTCCCAAATAGTGTACTGTCTTTGATTTAATACCCCGTGGGAACACCACATACCCCGAAATACAGGTGTTACGATGGCAACAACAATAACGAGGTTCCGAGACATCCCAGAGTTCATCCGCTCTGGCAGTTACGAGGTTGACTGCGACCCGGTATACCTGCTAGAAAAAATCGACGAATTTGTACAGAATGATGGCCTCGACCTGGATCCAGAGTTTCAGCGTGGTCACGTGTGGACCGAGCAGCAACAGGTCGCGTTTATAGAATTCTTCCTGAAGGGCGGCTCGACTGGCCGGGTGATTTACCTCAACTACCCATCATGGCATCACGCAGTTAAAGCGGGCTGCTATAACGATTTTGTGATTGTTGACGGCAAACAGCGACTACGGGCGTTGGAGAGGTTTGTCAAGAACGAATTTATGGTGTTTGGCTCGTACTACAAAGAGTTTACAGACAAGATCAGAATGCGAAACATGATGAAATTAAACATTAATGACCTCAAATCCAAGCGTGAAGTGCTTCAGTGGTACCTCGATTTCAATAGTGGTGGTACAGTTCACTCCGAGGCAGAGCTTGAGAAGGTACGCAAGCTGATCCAAAAAGAGAACAAGTAACTATGACTGAAAATCAAATCGCCAGAACCTTAGCCAACCGAGTGCTTTTGGGAGCAATCGATAGCATCGGAGAGAACAGCATGATCCTTCATCATCTAGCAAAACACGTGAAACGCCTGCTTCGTGATAATGCGAAACTCCAGACATCCTGCAAAACACTAATAGTTAGCGGCTGCGGTGGAGATGTTTGGGATAAGCGGTTAAAAGGGGGGAATCGGCCGTCACCAGGACCCGTTAATTCCCGGCCGGGAAGGTGGGACTAACAGCCGGCCGCAGGCCAACCGGAGGTTTCCGTATAGAGGATTCGCCCCGAATCCGGGAGCGGGCCTTGACCGCGACCATTGAACCACCTACCATAGATAGTGAATGGGGTGGGCACGCTACCCCATACACTTATGGGGAGACTTAGATGGCTACTCGAGGTCGGAAGGCAATCCTGGAAGTAACTCCAAAACAAATAGAGGTTTACGAACTAATCCTGAATCACGTGAAGATGTACGGATTCCAGCCGAATCTCAACGAGCTTTCGCGGCTTCTCAACATCAAGTTGCCGGCGACACGAGAACGCGTACACCAGTTGGTCAACAAGGGTCTGTTCACGACTGCCCCGTTCAAATCTGAGCGATCACTAGGCTTTGTGGGAGTCAAGTTCGCGGCCTACGAGGTGGATCAGGATGGTAATCCGGTCTCACAAACGATCGACCTGGGCACCCATACTCTAACTATCAAGCCAAAGGTTTGAGGGCGGTTTCCGCTATGAGTCCTGAAGAATGCTGCCGCTACGTGCGGTCTAGTCTGGCCGAGAGCAACGTCCACCTCGTGGCGACCAGGCTCATCAGGGGGGGTAAAGCGAAGCGCGAACCGGGCGAGTTTATCTGCTCGAAAGCATACGGCCGCACCGTCAAGTTTGTGAAAGATTCTACAAGGGACGAGTTTTTGCTTGAACCGTGCTTCGGGTGCGTGAAAACGGCCGAGGCTTTGGGTATTACCTTGGGCGACCTCTGGTCCGATATTCCGGGCGTCAAGGTTCACTATTACACTACGAGTCCGCCAGAACGGGACCTACCGTACGTGACGGAATCGAAAAGTGTGGGCGAGTATTACAACAACGAGGTGCGGCGGATTCTTGTACCAGAACATGCCGCACAATACGCAGAACGGTGGTACAAAAGAGACCAGTATCACTTCTGGAATGAGCCGACGTGGAACATTATGGTCGAAACGGATCGTGCTGAGCTTTTCTAAAGGGGCCTTCGGTCCTCACTTGTTGTTTTAAATGTCTCTAATAAAAGGGTTTAAGATGTACTCTGAGTTTATGGAGTCTGTTGCGATCGCCTGCGATAAGGCGAGAGCGATGGAAATAGCCGTCACGACATCCAACCAGATGGTCGAAGCAACGACGCAACAAAACCAAAAACTGCGAGCTTCACTCGAAGAGGCGGTCTCGGAACTGCACAAGCTGAACGACGAGATTGACCGCGTCAACGGAACGTACGAAATGTGGAGTCAACTAAGCGCAAAAAAGAACCAACGGATACAAGAACTCCAGGCAGAAATTAACGATCTAAAAACAAAAACGGATCCACGCATTCTCGACATGGAAGAAAAAGTTGATGGCGCATTTTGGGGCGGATTTTTGGCTGGCATATTGATCGGATCCATCACGGGTGTTGTCAGCAGTTTCATTATTAAGTTCATCTAACTTCCCGGCCGGGAAAGCGGAGCACTTCGCTCATGGACGACACGCCTGGACCCGCGAAGCTGCGTTGGCTCGCGGAGGAATGCTTGACACGTTTAGGAATGGCGATCTTCTTAGACAAGTGTCCCTTAGAAATCGCGGAACTGGGGTGGTATGCACAACTTTTATTTGAATGCGCGGCTCAGTGGGATCTTGAAAGAAAAGAGACGCAAAATCGTGAGAATGGCTCAGCGGAGACTGGTAGCGAAGAAGTCATCGCGACCACCGGTGATACTAGCTGCGATGGTGGTGAGTTGGATCAAGCAGAAAGGCCCGGCGAACACGAGTCAGTTGCAGGACGGACTGGACATTACCGGAGCGTCACTTCGCCCGGTTCTGGCAATGTTGGTTTCGGACGGCATTCTACGAGCTTGCGAGTACCGAGCGGCGACGGGCGGTTTTGTGGGCACGCGATACAACCTTGAGGAGCCTCGTGATGCGTAGTACCATTGTTACATTCTACAGCCCTGGAACATTCTTTTCGGAAAGTTCCTCCAAAGATGTTCCATTGCGAGATATCGCGTTTGCCGTGGAGATGGCTCAGACAATCAACGAGCGATATGGGGCTAAACCATATGCCTTTCGCTTTAGTACACGTATCACCGCAGAACCAATCCCTGACGGCGAAGGTGGCGTTCTTCAAGTAGTGCCAAAGTTTGTTGATGAATCTGGACTTTATTTCTTGGGTGGCGAGTTGCTGTTTTTGGACGACGTCATTAAGCGGAAGGATCCCAAGGAGCTAATCCTGCTGGATAATATGCGTCGCGAGTGCCCAATCGTAGTTATTAACTGCAACTCGTACAAAAGCACAATACCATTCGGTGAGCAGGACGTGATCGTGGATCCCGTCTCAAAGTTGATTACCAAGCGTGGCGACAATCCCAGACTGGTAGAGTATCGATACGAGAAAAAGAAGGAGCGCAACGAATGGTTCAGTTAATCAATGTTGGTGAGACGCTAAAGTCACTCGTGAACCAACTCCGGCGGGAAGGCTACGGCGGTATCCATTTCCCCGAAGCAACTGTTTCAAAGGATCCCAACGATCTCAACGAAACTTACGGATACGCATGGAATTGTTACGGCGACACCCTATTCGAGAATGACTACTTTGACCACGCCCGGTTTAATTACGACGTGGAGCAGTACATTACCAGTCAGTTCCCTGGCTGCAAAGTAATCATTAAGTGGACCAACAACACCATTGAGGTGATCAGAAATGCTGAATGAGCAGGTTGTTTGACCTCCGTGGTGGGCCTTCTGTCTGTGTCGATCCTACTAGGGTTCTTCTTGACTCTCATCAATTACTACGTCCGGAGGTTTTAGGTGGAATATATCATGCCAGGCGGTGTTTACTGGGAAGGCGACGACCGGGACGGGGATCGTACAGACGTGTCTCTCGTAGAGTGCGGAACAGGCGAAATAGGGAATCCGTTTACATTCCAACTTACGATCACGACCGGTAGCGGCACCTACAGCCTGTGCTCCATTATGCCCGAAGACGTCGAGAGGATCGGTGAGTTTTTGTGTCGTGTGGGACGCACCGATCAACGAGGCCGCCGCTATGCCGAGTAACCCCTGGGCTAAAAATTGCCCAAATTGTGGAAGCAACAACGGGGCTTGTGCAACTTGTAATCACAAAAGAAACAACAAAACGCAGAACAGAGGAAAGACATGACGGAGATCGAAGCACTGAGAAAAGACCTCGCCGACGCGGTGCGTGACCGGCAACTCCTCGCGGCTGAAGGTGACAAGATGCAGAAGCGGATTGCAGAGTTGGAGAAGCGACTCGCCGAAGAAGAGGTGTCGCACGAGGCAACAATTCGCCAGCGAGACTTCTCTGAGCGGTGGGCTGACAAACTCGCTAGTGGGGTCGGTGACATCGAGGTGATCGGCGAACACTCCAACCTCAACAACCCGTGGGAGACGGCCTACGGCCTGATGCGATCGCTCGCCGAGTTCAACGCGGTCGAGGCCGAACGCGACCGGATGGCGAAGGAGATCGAGCGGTTGCGGGCGGCACTGGCGACCGTGAAGGCGGATTTGCTGGTCCGAGCGGATCGACAGGACGCATTCGCGGAACCCACCTACACGCAACTCACAGACGCCGACCGTGCGATGTACCGACACGCGGCGAATATGCTCCGACTCGCTGCCGAAGCCATGAAGGAGACGCCACAGTGACTAAAAAGCAAGCAATGAGGGAGTTCGTCCTAGAGATGCTATACCGGAACGAGAACGGGTTGTGGTTTTTCAAGATGCCAGGTCGGGACGCCTACGTTTCTATGCCGGGCTGGATGAACGCGCGGTGTGAGTTGCTATTCTCTGAGTATTTAACAGCGAAGGAGACTGAGCAGTGACCACCACCGACACCCAAAAGGAGACGTTCAATGCCCAGTCCTGAAATGTGGATGTGGCTACTATATGTGTTCGCGGTGGTAGGGGTAGCGGTATGGTCTGTTGTTGGTGTGATGTTTACGATTCGACTAGGGGCAGACATGTGGAGGGATAAATGACCACCACCGACACCCTGGCCGCACTTCAGCAGGCCGCACGGCAAGTCACGGAGGACCACGCACTACGACTGGCGATTGCGGACAAGTTGGAAGAGGAAGGGACGCGGTACGTGCCGTGCCCGGAGTGCGGAGATAGCAGCGAGCCAGGATGGATGTATCGACAGGGCAAGCATGGTCGGCACTACTACCCTTGCGAAGTTTGCACGGACATTGAGGACGGCGAAACTCGCGGCACCGGCACCATCCCTGACACGTTATCGACTAATCGCGCCGAGGCGATCCGGTTGGGGGTGGAGGCAGAACGGATTCGCGGCGGTGGATGTGCTGTGGTATTGCGTATGGAGTGTGACGGAACGAAAGAGTGGTGTATCCGCTGTCGTCATATCGCCCGCTTGTCCAAACTCATCGATCAGCACAAGTGGCTGTCGTGTCCGTGCCCGGAGTGCGGCGGGCTTGGCAACAAGAGCCACGGCCCGATTGATGCTTGGGAACTCCGTGCCGCCTTCGACCGTGGCTTCATCAACGTCGAACTGGAGACGGAGGAGTGTTGGGAAGAGTGCCCTAGTTGTTTTGGTTATGGCGGCAATGAGCCTGACGCGATGAATACCTGGAATTGTAAGACTTGCAACAAGACAGGCATCGTCCCCGCTCCACTCCTCGCAGAACTCGCCCGCTCTCCACAGTGGCCGTGGATGGTGATACGGGTGAGGGGAAAGCGTCCAGAATTGAGCACTATCCATAGTGGCTGGTTTCGGTGGTACACCGACGATACTCCGAAGCCTATCTACGAACTGCTGAATGGTGAGTATCCGGAAGATCGGCACGGTAAATCCACGCAACCCTACTGGCAGTCCGCTCAACTCGCCATCGACGCACTCGGGGCGGCACTATGGACGTGGGCTAATTTGCGACCAGAGGATCGCAGCGACCGATGAATCTTGAAACTCTCCAACGGACAGAGGCGGTGTTGGAAGCGGAGAATTTAAAGCTTCGCTCCCAATTCCCGGCCGGGAAATCGATTCTCATCAGGGAGCCGAAGGCTCATGACCCAACGTGAATCACTCCTGAAGGCTATCTGTCAGGATCCAGAAGATGATACCGTTAGGCTAGCTTTTGCTGACCTCCTAGACGAAGAGGGTGAGCCGAGGCGGGCCACATTTATCAGGCTCCAAATCGAGCTTGCTCAACACGCGTCCCTCGGTGTGGGCTGGAGTCACCTAAAGTTAAAACACCGCAGAGATGATCGCATCAGTGACTTCGTTGCAAGTGAGCCTTGGGAGCGATTTACCGATATCACTTACAGAACCCCAACCAACTTATGGGCTGCGAACAGTGGCCCAACCGGGTGTTTGTTCCATCGGGGGTTCCCCACCGCTATTTGTTGCACCTTGATGGAATTCTGTCACAATTGGAACGCTCTAGGGCGGTATCCAATTACTCACGTCGCAATCCAATCTAGGACAACTCATGGCAAGATAGGTGTTGCTGGGTGGCCAGACGGAGATTGGTACGTAGTTAGGGGTACTGGGAAAGGTGTTTTCCTTCACCATCCTCATACTGCTCCAGTCGTTGAGTCAATCCTGGAGCATAACTACCCGTGCCGATTTACACGTTCCTCAAACCTTAACTGGCGACTCTGGCCGGTTGGCAAAGATGATTTCGGACCTCCTATTGATCCGTTCTTGTTACTTGATATGCCAGGCGTGGAGCACGGCGACCAATGACTCAACTTGATTCACTGCTTCAGGCCGTCTGCAAAACGCCCCAAGACGCCGCTGCCCGAGGGGCGTTCGCCGATTCACTGCGTGAGGCCGGAGAACCGGAGTTGGCACACGCCGTCGAGGCGGATATGGGCGCATCGCTACTGGGGGAGACGTCGATATACTCGAAATCATTAAGATTGCCCTTGAGCGTGCATCTTTTGTGGTTTGCGAACAATATCGTTCCAAGAGTGCCCCATGTGTCATCACTACCTCAATTAACGATGGGTGGTAGCGGCACATTTGTCAGCAGTAACAACTGGCCCTTCTGGTAATATTTAACCCCTGGAAGCGTAATGTCCTACAAAGATCCCGACACTAGACGCGAACGCGACCGCTCGCGGTACGCTTTAAGGCGATCGCGTGGCCTCTGCGCCCATAATGGGTGTACCAAACCACCCGCACCTGGAGGCTGCAAGTGTAAAAAACACAAAAAGTATAACCAAAACGCATGCCGAAAGGCTCGCAAACAACGAGAGTTACGTAGCGTCCACGAGACAATCGCCCAGTTAAATCATAAAATAGATCTGCTAAGGCGAGCTTTGAAACCATTTACCGAGATTGCGTTTCATCCGAACATCCCAGACGCGGACTACGCCTCACGGCATCCTTTAGTGAGGGTTGGCGACTATCGCCTCGCGGCAAGCACGTATCACCAGGCAGAACGGGGAGCGTAGCAACTATGACCCTAGGATTTTCCGGTACCCGCTCAGGAATGACCCTAGCGCAGCGAGAAACTGTCTTACGCCTCCTCCAGGAGTTGCAACCGACCAAAGTTAGGCACGGCGACTGCCTAGGCTCTGACGACGAATTCGCCGACATATGCCATACTTTCATTCCCCGGCCGGGAATAGTGGCCCATCCCGGAGTTAGTGCCCGTGGTGGTGATAACCACTTGAGGGCCTACAACCCGCACAGCGACGAAGCTTGCGAACCAAAGACTCATTTTGCTCGCAACCGGGATATTGTGGACCTATCTGATAGAATAATTGCAACCCCGTACCAGCCTGAACCACAGACAAACGGCGGCACCTGGTACACCATCAATTACGCCCGCAAGCGATCGAAGATTGTTTATGTAGTTAACCCAGACGGGAGCCTGTCATGACCTCCGGCCGGGAGTTACTGCGAGAAATTCTAGAGCGCCCCCAAGACGATTATCTGCGGCTCGTCTATGCTGACTACATCCAGGACCAGGGAGACGAGTCCCACGGGATGCTAATCAGGACGCAGTGTAATTCACGACCACACACCTGCGATCATGGCGGATGGGATGGCTGTGACTCTCGATGTGATGGCTGTCGTGATAATGGCCGAGTTGCCACCATCCTTGAGTCGGGTTTCGAATGGAACCAGAACCCAATCGTCCCTAGATGGCAGTCGGAACTGTTTAAAAAGCCTACGTGGTTCCTAGCTACTAAGTCGCCGGGTCTCGGCTGGAAGGGTGAGCGAAACAAACAATACCCTAACGGGGTGATCGCCTGGGCCACTATACGACGTGGTTTTGCGGACGAGCTTCAGCTACCGTTCGACGTCTGGAATAGACAAGCAGATGAGATTCTCGCGACACACCCGGTCCAAAAAGTTGTCTTTACCGATGAGCCAAGTCCAGGCCAGAACGCCGACCACTTGTGGTTTCCTGGGCGTCCGGAGTTCAACAAGTGGCAAGACAATTTCTACGCGCATAAGGGCAATTGTCTCGGTGAGTACACCACCCCGATGGCTCTTCACCACTATTGGCCCAAGGTTGAGTTTGCTTGGGATCTAGCGGATGGGTATCGTCGGTACACCCTGAAAGACGGCCTTAGCTCTTATGTGCTTCTGCGTGGCTATTACCGACTCGGCGAAGTAAGGATGGGAGATTTCGTCCAAACAGACACGGGCGAACGCGGCGTAGTCGTCACGTGGCCAGACGGAAGCGGGTACGTGGAACTCAACCTTACGGGGCTGAACGAAGATGGGAGCTTGCGGGTGGTTCAGGGTTGACAACTTCGCGTGGCCGCACTTGTCATGACTGACACCTACTTCGAGGCAGTTTCCAAGGCCTTTTGGATACCCCACCCTCTCCTTTTAACCCTGTGCCACAAGCATTTGAAGCCCACGAAGCATCTCGGGTCTCGGCTCCATTCAAGAAGGGTCTTGGAGTCGCCCCAACACTCATACTGGGCCGATTGTGGGGGAGCACCCATCGGCGGACGATCTCCTTCAGGCTCGATCCTAGCCTCGGCCCCATCGGACAGGATCACGTCAGCGTGAGCTAGGCGATAGAAAGTTCTCTTGCCGGCTTTCGCTGTCACATGCTTAAAGGTTAGCGTTGCTCTCTGCACCACGTCCCTCAAACAAGCCATCAACCGATCCGGGTGCCGCTTCGTCGCTTCGCCTCCGAGATCGCTCAGTCTTGCCAAGTTTTGCTCCACCTCCTCGGCCGCGCGGCGGTAATCACTCAGAGGGTCTGACTCGTTAAGTCTGGCGATCTTGTCTCGTAGGAGAATCACCTCACTCTCCCACTCCCGAATGCGACGCTTCGCCTCTGGGATCATATCAGAGTCGAGCAAAAGTAGGTTATCCCACCCTTTCTTCACCTTCGCGACGCTAGACGCCATCGCCGCCTTCGCTTCGCTCAATTCCTTCTGGTATCCTCCCTGCCCGACAAGCCGCCTCGCTTCTTGCTTGAGTAGATCAAGACGCGTCGGATCTCCATAGTGGGAACTAATGACCGTCAAGAGTAATTCAACCAAGTCGTCCTGAGCAATCGAGTAAGGGCGGCAACTCTTAAGACCGCTGTTCACGTACGAGCCACAAACATACGACGGAATTCCCCCTTTCTTGCTACACCCCACAAACTTCGCACCACAAGTCGCGCACCAAATCAGGCCCGACGCCACGTAGGTGGCAGCAGCCTTAATGGATCCGCGACGCTCTCTATTCCCGGCCAGGAGTTCGCCAGCCCGACGGAACGTGTCACGGTCAATGATGGGCGAATGGTTGCCTCGACGAACAATCCATTCCGATTCTGGATTACGATCGTGTCGCTTAACCTTCCCCTCGGGGAGTTCTCGCTTTTGAGCAGTCGCCCGCTCGTTGGTGATAGAAAATTTGAAGAAGACGGCAGTGGTAGAACGATTGAAGACCCAGTCCCCGACGTAAAAGGGGTTTTTGAGGATATTCCTCACATGGGCGCGGCTCCACCTACGGCCTCGCGGGGATTTTGTAATCCCATCTAACTTTTGCGAGATCTGGAAAAGTGAAAGATGATCCCGGATGCACCAGTCGAAGATTCGCTTCACATTCCCGGCCGGGATCTCGTCGATAATAATCTGCCCTTGTTCCAATTTGTAGCCATACGGCAACTGACCGCCCAACCGTCCTCCCTCTTCTAGCCGTCGGATCATTCCCGTCACTACTCGCCGAGACAAACCCAGGACTTCGTCATGCGCTTTGTGCTGCCCAACCAGGGTCAAAATTTGACCAGCCAGTCCAAACCAGTCTGTCACACCATTACTAACCGTATCAAGAGTGATGCCAGCTTTTCGTAGCGGAATTGCGACCAACTCTAGGTAATCAAACGCTTCGCTTCGGGCGAGCCGGCTCTGCTCGTCCACCACTACAACTTGAAATTCTTTCCGTTTAGCTGCGGCAATCAGTTTTTGAAATTCCGGACGTGAATCATCATAGCCTTTCCAGGCCAAGTCCTGGTAGGACTTAACAATCGTATAACCTTTACGCTGGCAGTACGGCAGGATCTGCTGGAGTTGCCGCTCCGGACTGTCTTCCTGTTGGGTAGAGGACATCCGGATGTAGGTCGCTGCCCGTTTCGACATACCTGACTCCCGGCCGGGAATCTTGATTGTAGCTGACAAGCAGCAAAGCCGCCAGAGAACTTACCGCCACACTCAGAGGCGGTCGGACAGGGATGGTCGAGGTCACGACTTTGTATTTAGCCATACGGTATCATATGCCGAATCATCCTAGGAGTCAACCCTCTCCGTCGTCGATTGGGGAAACTCCCAGGTCTTCCTTTCTATCTGAAGGTCGATAACCACCACCCAGGGTGATCATGTCGTCGTGTCCTTCGCAGCCGTAGAATATCCACGAGTCGCTGTAATCCTCGGCCACTATCTCGTCCCTAATCTCGACGTTGCCCCAGCACGGTTCCTCCTTAGAGTCGTGGGGACAATGATCGCGGCCTGTTCGATAACTAGGAAGTCGCCAACCCATCTAAAGACACCTCAAACGAAACCCCGGGGAAACGTAATTTAAGTAATGCTTGTTTGATCCACAAAAAACCTTCAGACCAAGACGCTCCACCGTAATAAAGCGATTCCGTCGAGTCGTTCTCGTCGCATCCAGCCACCTCGCAAACTTTCTTAAACGGGAACCACCGTAGTTCCGGATCTTCCTGAAGTCGCAATAACACACGTCTAGAATCAGTATGATCCGGCCAATTCCATGCGTATCTCGGAGACGTGGTCAACGATACGTCTGTGACCGGATGTGACTCACGCAGCAGGTCGCCGACCGCAAACCAATCGGCTGGGTCACATGAGACGCGAGAAACAAAGCCGCGATTAAAGTGGACATGATCATGCCAATATCGCCAAGTGCCGTCTTTAGGAATCAACCCACGGCAACAGCCGATCCATTTCCATGTGGGGCTGCTATCTTCGTATAAGCCCCTCAGTAATTGTTGGGAGCGATTATTAAGTAGTAACCACGCGGGATTCAGTTCTTCATACTTGGCGGTCAACTCGGATCCCGCCATAGTAAATCTAACACTGGTGGCGGATGGCAAATTTGAATCAACTCGGTACTGACCGGGACTAACCTGATCGAGGAGTTTATGCTTTGATTCGCGTTGAAAGTATTGTGGTGTCCGCGCCAACTCTACCTGAACCCTGATAAATTCGGCCCTATCTGGGTCCACCGACTCAACCGCGTCAGCGTACGCTAGACGCATATCGTCGCTCGCCGGATCCGCAATGACGCGTTGCAGGGCGGCCTCTACCTCAAAGCTGTTCTCTTGGAGCCAGTCCGCGTAGACCATACGGGTTGAGGCGTCGTCGGGCGTTTCTCGCAAGAGGGTTTTGAAGGCTTGTCGATCGGTCATGGGGCAAAGCCTCCCGGCCAGGGATCTGGCTCATCCTCCAATGCAATCCTGTGACGAATCTCTTCTTCTTTCGCGGCGGCCACATCCAACAAGGCCGACAAAACGCCTTCCGCGTAAGCCACCTCGGCAGATCGAGGTTTAATACACTCAAGAATAAGTCTGTACAACACAGATGCGACCACGACTCGCCACTCTTGCACCGCAGCAACCGAATCGCCGAATCCACGCACCCCAACTTCGACGCAAAGTTGCCTCAATAGACGACGATCGCCGGGGTTAACTAAGATCCGTTCGAATTGTTGTCGCAGCAGTTTAACCATTACTACTCCCAGCCAAAAGTTGTGAAATGTTTCTTCACCTTCTCGCAATCTTCAATCATAAGCGGAGGCAGCTTAGCCAACTCTCTCGCGGCAACAATATCTGCAATGGTTTCTTTGACGCATTGCTCCACGGGGCAATCGGTAGGCCACTCGCGTATAGCTTGAGTCAACCGCTGATATTCCTTGACTGTTATGCTTGTTTGTTCCAGTAGATCAACAAAAGCTTCCAGACTGACAATAATTTCGTCCGATAGGCTCATTTTACTTTAAGCTCTTATGGCAATCGTTTTGTAGGCCCTCAATTACCCATTCGCAAAACGGCGAACGATAATCTTTTCCAGCATTAATCGCTGCGTCAAACCCGATACAAGCTTTAACCAAGGCTGTTACAGCGTTAAAACTGCTGACAACATCGCGACATCTACAAGTAAATGAAACAGTTCCATCTTCAGTTTCAATTGTTACTTTAGCCATAATAAGACCCATCCTCGTTTGTCCTGCGGATGACCCAAAACACAAGATCTTCCTCCAAAACCTTCACAAAGCCCTTTTCAAGCATCTCCACGTCAATCGGAGCCGATCCACCACTAAAAGTCCTGGCACTTATAGCCATGTTCCACGGCGTTCTTTGCGGATAGTTCCAATGAAGCCAGTAACGGGTCCAGTGGACGTTACTAATGGACTCAGCGTAGCTTCTGAGTTGGTCAATAGTCATGCTCGTTCCTCGCGGACCACGCAAGCCGATACGTGTACCCGTACCTTTGGCACCCGCCTGTAACCTTCAACAGATTCATCCTCAGGGGGTATTCTACCGAGACGACAGTCCATATAATAGGGGGTAAGAGATGAAAATTCGACTTGCGACCAGGCGAGACCTCAAAAACCTAGAGAACCTCGACAAAGATCCCGATCGGTGGGCTGCTTCGGATTTTACTGGTTTCATCCAGGCTTTCGGCCAGGTCAAGGTTGCCCTGGAAGGGCCGTGGCCTCTGGGATGGGTCGCGTATCGCAAGGTGAAGGATTTAATCATTATCGAAAGACTGATACTGCCTTCCGGCCCGTCTGAAGAAGATTTGGAGACCGAGGTAGCGATTCGTCTCGTGGATCACGTCGAATGGCTGTGCCTCGGCGCAGCCGCAATAGACTTAGCGATTCCGGACTCAAAGCTAAACGTCGCCAAGGTGCTGGCATCGCGAGGGTACACCCCAGCGATGATCCGCCAGTTCTATCCTGGAGGCGAAGACGCTATCCTGCTAAACAAGCGACTTAAAGCAGCATAAACCGATGGACGAAGAGACCAAATCGGAGTCTGAAGTGTGGGCTGCCCGGACACTGCCCTCGTGGTTATTTGCCGCCCTCATGAAAGGTCCACAGGACGCCGCCGCAAGAGCCGTCGGAGCAGACTACCTCCAGGACCAGGGTTCGCCCCAGGCTCTAGTCGATTGTTATCGGTACATGGGTCTTGCACCCAAGTTTCCGACCGAACGTAAGATGTCCTTAGACCCTGCAAATTTGACGACCGGGTGGGGATGGTATCACGACAGCCGCATTGCTAGCGCGGTGATTCCACATCAAATCAGACCGCCAAAACCTATCCGCCTTCCTGGCCGGGAATATAATAGACGTAGCGAGATGTGGACCGGTTTAGTATCGCAAATGCACAGGACGAGCGAGCTTGTCTGGGGCGACTTCTGGGAAGCTGAGCGATACTTCGTCAACCTTTGGCTAGGTGCGCCGGGCGAAGCCCGGCAGTTATTACTGTCTTCTGTCGGAATCCAAACCCTTTGAGGATCTAGAGATGCGAGACACTGTCGGCCTTGCTTACGCGGGCGGCTTGATTTACGCAGTGATGAAGCTATCATATCAATGGGTATTAGCAAGAGGAAACGAACGCGTTGTGCTAGACATTCCACACCAGGCATCACTTGCTGAGGCGATTAAGTTCGCGGAGCGTTCCTTGCGCGGATTCCCGGCCGGGAAGTGAGAACTATTCAAACACCACCTAGGTGTCCATGATGCAGTGCTACTAAAGCGTGGCCCCTGTTTGAATGCGTTAGCTGTTCCAAAATGAGAGGCGAAACGATAGAGGATGAAAAACCCAATTCCAAATCCTGAGTATGGCGACCTGATGACTCTGGAAGAATTTCGGCGAATGGTTGAAGCAGGATTTATCTGCTCTGATGATGGGTCAGGCTATTACTCAAATGGCTCTGACCACAGCGACGACCCTGATCCTCTTGGACCTGATCCAATTCCGGCTTGGGCCACTCATGTCCTATGGTTTAACAAATAAAGCGTTTCGCGGTTGTGACAGAAGACGGGTTCCTCAAGATTAAAGACATTACATAACAATGATTAAATTCATGCTTATCGCCTGCATCGGGTTTCTTGCCGGATGCAGCCTTCAACTTGGCTGCCACAGAGAAACCGTGGAACAGTCGCGACAACACCTCTATCAGGGTTTCCTCAAAGGACACGAACGCATCCCTCACGCGATTCAGGAGTCTAAATAATGTCGATTGAAGCAACAGAAACTATCGGGACAATCGGGCCGGCGTCGAAGCCGTCAGGCCACAAGGTTGAGGTAGTTCCGATCCAAATCGAAGATATCCCAGGTAGTGATTTTGTTGGACTTGTCAGGATATACGGCTTTACTTGTGTTACTCAAAAGCAGCAATGGCAGGGCACAAACATGCTCGCCGCCTACATCCCTCCCGACAGCACCGTGCCGGTGAGTCGATCTGAGTTCTCGTTTTTAGCTAAAGATGCCAAGACTGACGGACGCGCCCGCATCAAAGCGAAAAAGCTCAGGGGAGTGCTCTCGTTTGGACTCTTGGTTCCCGCTCCGGCTGGGAGTGTGGAAGGGCAAGACGTCTCTGACTTGCTCCAGGTGGAGCATTACAATCCCCCCGAACCTGGCTCTAATAATAGGGGCGGTCTTTTTATGTCAGGAGAGGTCGCAAAAGCTCCCGACGTTTACACGGTTAAGTACGACCTGGAAGCGGGGCGACGTTACGCGGAACGAGTGATGACGCCCGGGGAATTTGTGGTGTGTAGTGAAAAATTGCATGGGGCCAATAGTCGATACGTGTACAGTAACGGTCAGATGTACTGCGGGTCTCGGACTGAGTGGAAGAAGGAATTTCCCACCTACGATCACGTCACGGTTGAAAGCCTGATCGCCACCGGCAAGGTGGATGAAATTCGCGCCCGGGAGATCGTCGCAAAGCTCCACGACGGGCCGAAGGCCCGCAACATGTGGTGGCAGGCCCTGGACGCTACGCCCGCCCTGCGATCGTTCTGTGAGGCTCACCCAGATACGGTCGTTTATGGGGAAATTTTTGGGGCAGTGCAGGACTTAAATTACGGCCACGAGAAGGGTAAGGTGAGCTTTGCCGCCTTTGATATTATGGAGAACGGCCAGTGGCTTGACTTCGAGGTGGCGTTTGGAATGGCGACCGCTGCCGGAGTTCCCTGGGTTCCAATCATCGAAGACGGTATTCGGTTTGACTTCGACGCCATCTGCCAGCTTGCCGAGGGTAAAACCTTGATTCCTGGAGCAGACCACGTCAGGGAGGGTATCGTTGTCGTTCCCGTCAAAGAGCGATACGACCCCACCGTTGGTCGCGTCAAGCTTAAGTTTGTTTCGGCCGGATACCTCGAGAGGTCCAAGTAATGGAATCGTGGAGAACCGTATGGCGAGACGGCTTTGCGCCACTGCTACCTCTGGAAGGCCTCCTGGCCCTTAAGGAAGCTCTTGAGACAGATAACCCGCAACTGATCCAGGGCAGCACAACAACACCCCCTCCCCTGATGGTCGTCCAAGACTGGCCCGTCGAAGCTGCTTGTTCGCTTGGGTTCTGCGGAGTTATCGAGAATGGCGGGTTTGGGGAAGCCACAGTGGGTCAAGTCGATGAGTTTTTTGCTCGTCTCTGCTTTGAGGCCGATCAGAGACTGGGCGAGCCGGCCGCGTGCCGCTGGCTCTTAAATTGGTCTGATGATTGTCAGAGAGACGAGCTACTGAGGGAACTCTTACCCGAGGTATGTCTTGAATTAAAACGTAGAGCGATTGTCTCGTGAGATGTAAACTTCTCAACCAAACGCATGCGGTTGCCACTACAAATCCTGCCGTTCCGGGTGGGATTTTTTGTTCTCATAAATACTTCACACAATCCTTACGCCTCAACTGCCGCAAATTCCGACACGTCTTCGGGTTACCTTTCATCTCCTGTTAGTTGTTCCTTTATTGGATTTTTCATTAGGTGTTCTTGACAGCCATTCTGGATACGTCTACTATAGCCTTAGACAAGCCGCCCGAAACCCGAAAGGAACATGCCATGAGTAAGACCAAGAACGACACCAGCAAGCCCGATGCCGACGAGAAGGAAATCACGACCAAGGAATTTGTCTCCATCTGGCAATCCGCCGCAAGTCCCGCCGAGGTTGAAGCTAAGACTGGGATCAGGGCTGCGATCGCAGCCGCCCGAGCCAGCGCACTTCGCAAGAAGGGCGTCAATCTAAAGTACTTCACCCCGGGACGCAAGAAGGAAATCGATGTCGCGGCCCTAAACAAACTGATCGAGGCGATGGGTGGCGCTCCTGCCGCAGGCAAGCCCCCAAAAAAGACAGCGACGAAGGCGGAAGATCCAGACGAAACAATTGCTAGACATGAGGCAGCAGAGTCGCAGAAGCGGGAGATGCTCCGGCGGCTCCTGGGACAAAAGTGATGAAATCGGATGGAGCTTTAGGCTTCATCCGCATATAATGTGAATATTGACCCATCGTAGTTAAAAAACGCGCAAAATAAAGTTTTGTTGGAATTTGTTGCTTTTTCCTCAAGGAGGGTGTAGTGTACATACGTGACGTTGACCCACAACCGAAAGTCCAGAGCGCCCCGATGTACGACCAGGACCAGGCACAGCTATTTGTCGTCGCATGGATGTCTTTAGGAAGCGTTAAGCGGGTTGCCCGCAGGCTTCGTATGACCGTTGGCGAGGTGATGGCGGCGGCTTCCTCGCTTCGCGACATGGGTGTCAAACTACCCCAGCGACCAGTTCTCAACACAAAGTCTGGTTTTGGTTATTCCAATTGAACCAAACTAGACGTAAACCTTTAGGTTTTGACATGGCCAAATTCACGAAGAAAATTACCGAAGCCAAGATTCACCAGGAGAGCAAAGGCCGAACCCTCGTGGTTGGCATCCGATCCTACGAGCGAATGAAGCTGGAGACCCTCGCCGATCGAGTTATCATTGTGGATGCGAGATTGCCTCCCACGACCTGCAACCGATTGTCGTCGAAAGAATACGTCTGTGGTGGTCTCCAAATGGCTACTGAAATCGCGGGCGAGGGCGCAGTTTTGTGGGACGTTGATGGGATTAATCAGTGTCCATTCCCGGCCGGGAGTATTGCATGACCAGCGAAGAGCTACGAACTCTGGACGTGAGAATCCACCGTGAAATCTTCGGCCTTGGGTGCGAACATATCGCCCCGACTAAAGGCGAGTACGGTTGTGCTTTAAACGGCTGGTACTATTATCAAAGATCTGGGTGGCGGAGTGAGATATCCCCATCCGGTTCCCCGGTACACAATCCAATTAGAGTCGGCTTGGCTGATTGTGGAGAAATTACGGGATGCCAATCCTTGGCAGATCCATGTTGGCACCGTAAAGGGTAAGCATGGTAAACCCTTATATTGGTGTGAATTTCTCTTCGCGGACAACTATTGCACCGATGTGGGAAACCCAATTGTGTTTAAGTATGGGGTAACGCCTGCGGAAGCTATTTGCCTCGCAGCACTCGAAGCTATAAAGGAGCAAAAGTGACCCCTTGGACCCATCCCAACGATGAAGCAATCGACCTGGCGGATCGTGTTCGCGTTCTTGAAGATCCCACCCTACTTGAAGTGTCGCTCGCTGACCATGTGATGCGACTACTCTGCGAGATCGGCTACGCCGGTAGTCCTCCCCCGGGTGGCTCCTGGGCGCAACGCCAGAACCTCATCGCTTCAATCGCTGTTAATATGAGCAGACTAGTTAAGGAGCTAAATAATGCCTCGTAAGAACCAAGTACCGCTTATCCGCCAGGGCGTCATAATCGCCGATCGGTGGTTTTGCATCACAAAGTATAAAGAGCGTAAGAACGGCATCATTGAAGCGGTCCACAAGTTTGACGTGACTGACCAGATTGAGGAGATTATCAAACAGTCAAAACTGCCGAAGGCGGAGCCGGCCATGCTTCAATGTCCCCAGTGCGAGTGCCTTTGGCGAGAAGACGAACTTCTGAAAGATAGCTACTGCCCGGCTGGGTGCGACCAACAAATCAACTACCACCTAGACAAGGTGACAGAATGACAAAACATTACACCCCGCTTGAACTAGCCAACGCGATTAACGCCATGCTCGCCCTACTTTATGAGTCCTGCGGCTCCTCACGGATTGAGGCCCTACTTGAGGAACACGATTGTATCGCCGAAGTTGACCAGTTTGGCCCAACCGGACCTTGCGGTATGGGCCTTGGTCGTTACGGAGGACACGCCGTTGAATGACGGCCTGCGTCCGGAGCGAAACGATGAATCGGGAGCAAAAGCAATTATTGATGGCCTGCGTCGCATCTCCCGAGGATGATATGCCTCGGCGTGCGCTCGCCGACGCGATACAGGAAGATGGTAACGCCGCAGAACGATCTTTGGGCGAGTTTATTTCACTCCAACTCAGGCTTGATTCTCTCCGAGCCGAGGGGTCGATCTGGCCAGAAATTCGCATCACGACCAAGCTTAAAATCAAGCCAGACATGCCAATCGCGGGCGTAATCGATCTACCTAATAAGCATTGGCAAGCAGACCAAGAGATTGAACGAGGGTCTCCGGTTAATATCCGATTCTGGGCCGAGGACGACCATTACTTGGGCAAGGGCACTTTCTTAGGCCCCTCCAGCCTCGCCTGGTCTGCCTTCAAATACAACGGCCCGCACGATCCCGACGAGGTGAACGCGTTATGGGCTTCCGAGACTAGACACTTGGTGAAGCATTCCCAGGAGTGGTTTGCTGACGCCAAACTTCATACCGGCCCGATGATTTCAACCGGTCGCGGTTTCATTCTCTTTGAGCGAGGGTTACCGTCGAAGTTGGTAGACTGGAAAGTTGAAGACGCCCTCAGTATGGCTCGTGAATGGCCCGTTAATCGGGTTTGGCTCCAGCAGTCGCGGCCAATGACCGGGTTGTACACTGCAAAACAAAACAGTCACGCCTACTGCCTCAGATTCGACGACTGCCGGTGGCACTTTATGCAAGAGATCCTTCTTGCTGCCGAGTACCACCGAGATAGCCACGGCATTAATATGCTTACGTTCGAGGAAAGAATCTTGATCGGTCTCTTGAGTTTAGAAGCGCCCAACACCAGATGGGAGTGGTCCAGATGAGTACCGCGAACGCAATCCTGGCTCAATGGGCCGACGACCCCTCGGATCTCAACACTATTGCGGTTGCGGCCGACGCGTTCTTCGACGCGGGCCTACACGATGAGGAGTTTACCGCCCGATGGATGGTGCGAAACTCGCGATTTCCCGGCCAGAGGGTGGAGGTTAAGCGTAAGCCCTGGTTTTGGCTCTTCGACATCCGCCTTAGTTATTACCGCCACGAAGATAAACGCCTGCGTAAATACTTCCCCAACGCAATCCTCTCCAAGAAGTTAAGTTACGACATGTCGCCCAGTAAGATAAGTTTTGCTCGTCCAATTGACGCATTTAACTACCTGGAAGAACTCCTGAAAGCTCTTCGGCAACGCCTCGGAATCCCCGTGTCCACCATGCCCACGGAGTTGAGTTGTTGATCCCTGATGGTTTCGCCGCCAAAATCGCCGAAGATCCCACCGACCTCCTGAACTGGGATGTCTGCGCCGACTGGGTCCTGGACCGGCAGGACGATCAGAAGTGGTCTGATAATGTCCGCTTGTTGGGCCGGGTGGGTGTCACGCCAGTGGCGTTCGAGTGGTTTCCCGCTACGCCACAGTACGATTGGGATGCCCCCATAAGCGTCCTCGACGGCTGGAAAGCTCACCCGATGGAAACTGGCCCGCACACACTCGTTGCGGGCTACGGTTTTGCCACATTCCCGGCCGGGAAGTTGTGGGTACTACCCCCGTCGCTCTTCCGACAACTCCGATACCAGGATCCTCACGCTTCCCAGCCAAAGAAAACGGCAGTCTACGCCACGCGGTCACACGCTGTCTCACATCTTTTGAGAGCCTCTGGGGGCTGGGACGGGGTATTTAACGAGAACTGTACCCCTAGCGAGGCGTCTTAAAATGGCCCTAGACCCCCTGAATGTTGTCGAAACTGAGAATAGCCCCGCAATCGGCCGCTGTACTCCGGTTTCTGGTCTGACGGTAATCTACGGAGGCTCCTCTGGCCTCGTGAGCTATGTCCATTCCGATCACCTCAACCTGTCGAATGGTCTGAATATCTACCCGGGCAATCACCCTGGCTCGTGGGGTAAGGTAGTTCGGACGAACCTAAACTTCGTTCGCGGTCCAGACTGGCCTACCGGCACCGACGACGTGGAATACCAGGGTACAGATACCACCGGCTCGCAAACCCTTAAAAGGGTGACCTATCTCGACGGCGCCGGCGTGCCACAATCGTCAACGTAAGCACCCAAAGTGAATAATTCCGGGCGAGTTTCGGCTCGCCCTCTTTACTCGCATTACTGATACGTGTACTCTACCTTGGGCACTTACTTTACTCAGGGGGTCTAGATATGGCTGGAAAGCAAGACGCGGTGATCGCAGCAATCAAGGTTCTGGAGGCAAAAGGAGAGGAGATCACGTTCGAGGGAGTTTCCCGTCTGGTGCTGGAGACAACGGGTAATGAGGTCAGTCGCTCTTCGTATCAGATCGCCAAAAACAAGGCGGTAACGATTCCAACACCAGACCTCGCTGCATCGCAAGAAAAACCCAGTGGAGAAACACCACCAGCAGTGGCTCCGGCCATCAAGCGTCGTGGTCGTCCGCCTGGGGTAAAAAACAAGACCGCGACCAGTACCGCCGCGAGGGTCGGAATACCGCCAAACACGACCCAACACAGGGTCTACCGACCCCAGACGCGCACGGCTGACATCACTCCGGGTACGGCTGTGGAGATGATTAGGGCCGCGAAGGCGCTACTGAGTGCCACCGGAGGAGACAAGGATGCGGCTCGCGACTTACTCGACGAGTTTTGATCTGGGGGTCGGCCGCGTCTTCGGGGGTATTTAGGGCCGAAGGAGCGGCCCATGCGGTACTTGGATCATTACATTAGCGAACCAGGCACGTTAAAACAAAGGCCCCTACCGTTGGGGCCTCTCAGAAGTCTCGTGTTGTCACAAGTCCCACGAAACCGTCTTGTTACCTTAGACCAGATCAAACAAGGGGTGAGAGACTACCTAGAGAATCACCCCTATGAACGCCAGGAACTGACCGATAATGTACCCAGGGAGAGGATCTTGCACCTGGTGGATCAATTTCTCTCAGAATTGATACTTGATGGTTTTGTCCACAAACTTCCCGGCCGGGAATTGGGAATGTTCCTCGGGCGCTGACCGCTCCAGCCTTAACCGCGCAACCATTTCGGTACAGAGCCGGTCGGCAAACACGTTAAACCGTGATACCGGCAGCCCGCTCTTCCCCACGCCTCTCACAAGCTCGGCCTTCGTCGGGTGTCCCTGGATCAGCATCACCTGGTGACGATCGCCCACCCGCCGCATTGTAGAATGCATCTCCTGGATCATCTCGTCCGAGATGCCTCGGTAGGACGCAGCCTCCGGCCGCCTAAACCGCTCCCATGTAACTTGCGAATCAGTGTAGGCTACGCCGGTCCATCCTTGAGGCAACTCCTTAAACATTTCAAGCATTGCCACAAACTCAACCAGGTTCGACGTCGCCTCTCCCGGGACAAGCCCGCTACAGTAACGATCAATCTCGCCCTCAGAGTTTACGAGGACGTAGGCCCAGGACCCGCCCTCCTTGGACGGGTTGGGACTTACCAGACCCCCATCTGAATACGCGGCAACAATCTTATTCATTAGTGTCCCGCATGGTTAACAAAGCCCTGATGCGGCTGTTTCGTTTCTTAGCTCGGTAATTGCCTGCCAATTCCGATTTAGATACTCATAATCAACTTGAGACCGGGCAACAGCCGTCCTGAACAAATAATCCACGAGAGTCAGAATTTCGCGAGCCTCGTCTCTCGTAAGGATAATCGCTTCCGATCCGCTTAACATTTTGGGGCCTCAATCAGGCATTTTCGGAGGCGATTGACCTCTTCAGCAAGCTCATCCGATCGCATCCGCTCAACCAACAACATGTAAACGAGGTCAGACTCTCGGCAGGAAAAAGAACTGCCGGAGACTGGCGAAGTAAACTTGATGTAGCCGCCATCTTCCACTACAGCCTTGTACCCTTCTCCCCCGTGGCACGTCAGCAAAATCACACCCGTTTTCACTTTAGCACCTCTGGTAACTCTGCCTTGGGCAACCCCTTTAACTTCGACTTGGTCCAAACCGAAACAGCTTTATCCTTAGCGGCTCCCCAGGGATTGGGATCTCCTAGACCTCGCAGCCAAAACCGAGCGTGTTCCAGCCCAACGATGTACCCGGTAACGACAGCCAACTGGATGCCGGACCCGTCCGCGTTGGTCCAGGTGTTCTTCATCAAGTCCTGGAATCCCTGGTTGACGTCTCGCCTGTCCCAAAGTAGCTTGTGAATCAACTCGGGCGTATAAGGCAACCCATCGTAGTTGTCCGGGAATGGGGCAAGCATCAACCAGAGAGCGATCAGGCGGGTATTGTTTCGAGAATCCACGTCCAGGGCAAAATCCACCATCGGCCAGCGAATCAAGTCCGGTTGGACCTGCATGAGCCACCCGATACGTCCCAGGTGCTGCTCCCGATCCATCAAGCCCCGTACGGTGTAGCCAAAAGGCCCCAGGAGTCTATTGGAGCCACGAACCAGAGCTTCGCGGGCCAGACGTTGCGAGTGGAGCGAGCCGCTTTTACGGGCCTCCAGAAGGACATAGTGCGACAAAGGCCAATGTTGGGCAAGTTGTCGTACCGCGCGGTCCCGAATGGTGTACTCAGGATCATCGAGATTTGCAGTTGAGAAACACGGAGCAAGAATCAAATAGGCAATAAACATAATGGTAAATCCATTTACTGAGTTTTGGCCCAGGCAATCACATCGTCGGCGGAATAAAAGACGGGAATCTCATTCTCGACAGCGTATGCCACTTCCATATCCGCTCCAGTGCTGCTGCCAGGCAACCGCAAAACAGCATCAGAAACTTCAACCCACGCCAGATCCACACCTAACCATTCAGCGTGACCGCAACCGCCGCCACCCATTTGCGTGGCGACGCTAACAACGGTCCCGTCCGTCAACTTGGTCGGCCCGTTTGAGTAACAACTCCAATGCGGGCAAAAAGGAGAAAATCCAGCCTTGAGAAGCATAAAAAACGCCTCCTCGGCCTGACGAATATTGTGAGCAAGGTCGCCCTTTGAGATGGGGCCAGCAATATAGATACGAAGTTTCGCCATATCCTACAACTCCCTTAAAAGCTGTTACAATCATCACTATCAGACGCCATTCGCACCCAGTCGCGGAGCAACCGGCGATGTTCTTCATTGATCCCAACTGATTCGCCCACCTTCTCGCGTTGCGACCAGGTGAAAAAATCCGGCGTCAGAGCAATACCAAACTCCTTCAGAAGGACCTCCAGGAGACGCTTTGTGATTGTGTCAATTTGCTCCTCCGTGCGCATTACGGGTCCCATGCAGGGCATCGACGAGTCTCCGAAATGGTGGCAAAATGCTCGTTTAGAAATCCAAGTCGAGGTCTAAAACATGCTCGACGTTCTCTTCGAGTTCGTACTCGTTCGCCCAGGCCTGCTCGAACAACTTCTTGTCTTTCTCGCTTGGTTCTTTTCTCCAGACTATCGTTAAAAACCCCTTGAAGTCGGACAGAGACTTTACATGCTTCGATAACTTTTCTTGGGTAATTTTGTGTCGGCCCATTACATAGCCGATCACGCGGCTCATCCGCTCCATCCGGCTCGGTTCCTTGTCGTACCGCTTGTCCGGCGTAATCAGTTCGATCCACGACATTTGACACCCCCAATTCTTTGAGTATAATATACATTACGTCTAGAGAAGTAAAGCGGAACACGGTGGCTTTTCGCTTGTATTTTCTCTGACCCAAGTTCTCTACCACTTCTAACCAGCCCTGATCCACGAGAGCCGCCAGGACTTTGTGGGCCTTTGTTTTTCCGCAACCTAATACCTCGCCAGCAGTTCGGCATCCTAGATAGAACAACCCATCATTCCCGGCCGGGAGTGTGGCACAAGCCCGAAGAAGCCGCATCTCGTCAGATCCTGGGCGAGCAGTCGCGTGCTTCATCCTCTCGATCATGCCAGACTCCGACGGGGAGGTGGCCGTCAGCCCCCTCTTGCGCCGTCTGATGTACCAGGCAACTGTCGCCCGCACCTCGTCAAGACTCTCATCTTTCGAACTGATTTTATTCCATAATCGGCCGATCGAATACCACTGGGCGGCTGCGGCGTAGAGCACCTCCTCAGATTCATCCTTCAGAAGCCGGGTCAGGTAGAGCAAACAGTCGTTACGAGTTCCCTTTTTGTGGGGAATTGCCTTTAGAATTGCCTCCCGCACGGGCGGACAAAACCTATCCAATCCATCAAGAGGACAAAGAGGTTTTTGTATTAACTCTGGTAAAGAAGCTTGGAGAGGTTTCCTACGAGTTTTGACAACATTCTGAGTCGTGGTTGGAACAGCCTGTCGAACGTGGTTTACAACCTTATCGCGGGAGTAGTCTGCGATGAAGCCGGTGTCGTGGATTTTATAAATGGGGAAATTACCAGGACTAGGCGAAGCACCGCGCCAGCAGTATCGCCAACCCTTCTGGTGAAAGCTTCCTGGAAGGACGACATAACCTTTGTTTGAGCCTCTTAGTTCCCCGTCTCCGAACTTAACAACGTGGGTCGGGGTGTGCGTGGTGTAGCAAAATTTATGAACGCCCCGGGAAGTGACGGAGGTCGGACAAGCTTTGTCGATCTCGGGAAACTTCTCTGCCCACCTCTCGTAGGCTTTCATGTTGTCAAAATCGCGAACCGTCAGAACGCCTCGGCGACCAGGCGAGGCCGCCCCATTGATGACGGCAATTCCTGTGACGATATTCCTATGCTTCATCATTCGCTTATAGAATGACGCATCAGACATCTTCTTATGTTGCAAAAAATGCCAACGATAAAGTGGATATTTCCCTTTAACAGGGAAGATGGACCAACCCCAAGATAAAAAAGTGAGACCTTCTTGCAGAAGGTAGTTGAATTGTTCGTCGCTCAGGCGTATATTATTCATGGGGCGTCTCTGAAACGCTCTGTGATCACCGGCCCCGAGAGATCTTACAGTCTCTCGGGGTCATTTCTTTTGCCGCTTCCGTATAATACGCCGCCAGGCCTCGCACTTCCAACTAATTATCTGTGCTTTGCTAGTGCCAATACCGTTAGTACACGTATCACCACAAGACTCTCGGCCGCTCTGTTTCTCCGGGGGGTATTTAACTCTAACCCCAAGCGGAGGCCGCAGATGCAGTACGAAGTCTGGGCAGTGCCACCAAAACGAGCATATCGCGTCAGGATCCGGGTTTACCAGGAATCTCACTGGCAAGTTGCTCACTGGACGGCTACCGCGCTCGGCATGACGGGGTACACCAAGATAGTGGTCAAAGAGGTCGAGAGGCCGGTTTCGGAGGAGTATTTGTACAAGGTCGCTACGTGATAACCCTTTGGAGGCCGGCTATGCTGATTTTCGCTGAAGTTGATCCGACCATGACCTCCATTGGTGGAGCCGGCCTCGTCGGGTTCTGCATCTGGGTCGTGCGATACCTCGCGTCGGAGCGAGATAAGCAACGGGAGCACGAAGTGAAGATGCAGGAACGGCACGAGACTCTGACCGAAAAGTGCAATGAAACGTTCACCGCGATCCAGAAGGATTCCGTGAATGAAGCTCGTAAAACGACCAACACCTTGCTAAATATCCAAGAGAAGACCGTGACGGCGATCAGCGCCCTGGGCCAAAAGGTGGAAACCTTGGGTACCGCAATTGATGAGATGCGGACCCAGCTAAGCACAAAGCAGGACAAGGCAGAGCGACCCGATCGGGAATTCGCCGGTTGACTATTCCTAGTGGGACGGCTATAATTCCCACATGCCAATCAATATCTATGCCCCGATCTCGGGAACTGGTTACGGCGTTGCCAGCCTGAATCTCCTCAAAGCCTTCGATCAGATTGGCACAGAACCGGCCCTATTCTCAATCGGAGGTATCGACGCCTCATCTTTCGCGGACGAAATCCCCCTCTTGCAGCGATGCCTTCAGCGTGCCGTCCGGTTTGATCCCGACGCTCCATCACTCAAAGTTTGGCATCAGTTCCCAACCGGTGGACAATATACGCAGCACGGAATGGCGGATTCGATCGGTCGCGGCAAACGTTTAGGTTTTTTCTTCTCTGAATTAGATCGCCTCAAGGCGGTTGAAACTTGGCACATCAATAGCCTCGACTGCGTTATACAGCCGTCAACCTGGGCCGCGAGTGTGGCTGCTTCGAGCGGTGTAAAGGTGCCGCAAGTTGTGGTTCCGTGCGCTGTAGATACGGACATTTTTTGGCACGATCAGTTCCCGGCCGGGAATGTGACCAATTTTATTGCCGCTGGCAAATGGGAGTACCGAAAGGGGCATGATGTGGTACTCCAGGCTTTCCTGCGGGCCTTTACCTCGGAAGACAAAGTTCAGTTAACCATGCTGTGTGAAAACCCCTTCCTCTCCCCGGAGCAAACCTCGCAGTGGCACAACTACTACAAGAATCATCCGATGGGGCCAATGGTAGAACTGTTGCCCAGACAACAGACCCAGCGTGATGTGGCTCGCGTCTTCCGCAATGCTCACTGTGGGATCTTCCCCGCTCGGGCTGAGGGGTACAACCTTGAGGCTGCCGAGCTTCTGGCGATGGGCCGGCACGTCATCATGACGGATTACAGCGGGCACACGGAATATGGAGCGGCGGCTGGCGCCACAATGATCCCTATTGAACGGCTAGAGCCGGCCTCAGACGGAGTTTGGTTCAACGCGGATGACCCGTCATGGGAGGGTAAGCCGGGACACTGGGCGATAATCGGTGAGGCCCAGATAGCAGCGTTTGCGTCTTCAATGCGACAGGTCCACCAAAGACGGCTCGACGGCACCCTAGAATTGAACCGTGACGGCATTAATTACTTCACCAGTTGGAATTGGGCCAAGGCCGCTAAACGAATTATGGATCATGCCGCATGACAATGTTGCCAATGATGGTCGCAATCGCTGGAGCGATTGGATCGGCGTACCAGATTGTTTCCAGGGTGGTTAACTAACGCCTTCCCGGCCGGGAATTATGATTAAAGTCAGACCCCTCCAGTTCGAGTACCCGCAGATAGGCCAACTCAGGAAGACGTTGACGCAGCTAACGCGGGCATACGACGACTGGACTCAATTTGAGCAGGCGATTATCAATCGCCTGGAAGACCCCGCGTACTTTTGTTTTGCGGCTTACGACCAGCATGATTCAAATTGGAGTGGAAAATTGGTCGGAACGGCCACCCTGTTTATCGAGCGGAAATGTGGTGGGGTCGCCGGACACATCGAAGACGTTGTCGTGGACGAGTCGTATCGCGGCCAGGGCATCGGGAAACAGCTTGTGGAGCGATGCATTAAAGAGGCGAAGACTCTGGGATGTTACAAGGTTGTACTTGATTGTAGCAGCGAAAATCAGGCTTTTTATGAGCGATGCGGGTTCCAAGAAAATGGAGTTTGTATGAGAATGGACCTGGATGAGAAAGTGGGTGTGCCGGAATAATGTCTTCTATTAAACTAACATTAGACATTCCTCTTGATGCGGGCACAACGCCCGTGATTAAACTTAGACTCACGATGCCTCCTGATCTGGAGGAGAGATCGCGATTGCTGGCCAAGGGCGGATCAACGATCGCCAGTCTGATTACGGGCAATCTGGATGCTGCGATCTTCAACTACCTGTACAAATCGAAGAACCTCGCCGGGAAAGATTTGTTGTCCCAAATCATGTACTGGCGAGAAGTCTTTAAGGCGATGAAGCATGCGGTTGATCCGGTTGTGTGTCCTACCCAATTTGGTCGCTCTGATATGGGAGACGATTACCAGTGACAGATATCAAATTTAGATCAGACATCGGTGTGAAGTTAGTACAGCATGTTGGTAGCGACGCTAGCGTAATAGCGTCCGCCAAAGTGTCAGTAGAGGGCGAGAGTAGCGAAAGTTTTATTAATTCCGACCCTGAGGCGGCTAGGGGTTTGATTAAATATTTGATGAAGCATCGGCATGGCACCCCATTCGAGCACGCGTCGTTGACTTTCCATGTCCAGGCTCCGATTTTTGTTTGGCGAGAGTGGCACAGACATAGAATTGGTTTCAGTTACAACGAGGAGTCGGCTCGCTACAAGACGCTCGATCCAATCTTTTATCTGCCGCATCGGGATCGGCCGATGATGAAGGTTGATGGTTGGAAACCGGGTAGACCAAAATTTCTTCGTTGTGACGAAGATCAAGTTTACGGCACTCTAACGG
Organism: uncultured Pirellulaceae bacterium; assembly: GCA_964444865.1. Classification (GTDB taxonomy): domain Bacteria; phylum Planctomycetota; class Planctomycetia; order Pirellulales; family Pirellulaceae; genus SXOA01. The sequence goes on from CAYUJE010000003.1 coordinate 57,923, forward strand.
ACAATTTGGAACGCGTCTACCGCGTAGCGTATCAGACATATCTGGACAATCTTGACTTAGGAGTGGATCCTGGCCTGGCCCGCGACTGTCTTCCTGTCGGTATCTACTCATCATGCTGGGTGACCTGCAACCCCCGGTCTCTAATGGCTTTCCTATCTCTGAGGACCCACGAGCCAACCGCAGCAGTCGTGAGTTATCCTCTGTGGGAAATTGATATGGCGGCGAGGCAATGCGAAACTGAATTTGCCAGACTGTTCCCAATCACTTATTCTGCGTTTTGTGAATTTGGTAGAGTAGCACCATGAATAAGCCAACTGTCCACTTCGTAAAGTGGCGAGATCCCTTCCAAGTCCAGGAAGAAGACTATCCCGAGGACCTCGTAGATCAAGAACTCAGAGACATGCTTCAGACGCATCAGAAACAGCGTCAGTTCAAGCCGGGCGGGTTTCACGTGGGTCCGATGGGTTTCATCCCGGTTGCGCCCCAGAACGCGATGTCGGAGGTGTACGACATGTGGGT
>CAYUJE010000004.1:0-11383 GCA_964444865.1 uncultured Pirellulaceae bacterium
GTTAGACGCAGGCACCAAGATTCGTGAAATTGTAATGCGATACCGCATCCGCGTGCATTTCGCTTCGCTCATGCACCCTACTTGGAAGAACTACTTCCCTTCCAACTGCCGCTGGATGTAGTCCACCTGCACCCGGACTTCTTCCAGGTCGGGGTTGAGATTGAGGGCGCGGCGGAAACATTCGAGGGCGGCGAAGGGTTCGTCCATTTCCAGGTAGCAGTGCCCCATGCCGACCGCCGCGCCGAAGTGATAGGCGTTGAGCTCCAGCGTCTGGTGGCAGTCGTTGGCAGCGTCTTCAAAGTGTTCGAGGGCGAAGTGGGCGATGGCTCGCTGGTTCCAGCCTTCGGCAATCCAGGGGGAAGCTTCGATAAACTCTCCTGCCGCGGTAAGACATTCAGCATACAGGCCTGACGAATTCAGCCGCGAGAGGAGCCCGAGTTGCTTCTGCTCAGCAATGTTTCCCTGTCTCCGCCAGAGTTCTCGAATGCCGTTGTCGGCCAGCATCCGCACACCCCGGTCACGGTCGCGCAGGGCTTCGCCGAGCGCGGCGTTCTGGCGATAGTCTCCCAGAAAGCTGATGGAGAGCACGGCCGCCCGGCGAGAAATGCCTTGGCCGAAAGCAGCCAAGCGGCAGAGAGTGGGAAGCGTGTACCGCTGGGCAACCGCGCGGACGAAGGCCGCCGAGTTTTCGGTTTCCAGGAAGCGGTGGTAGAGTGCTTCCAGAGCCGGCCGCGATGCTTCCTCGGATTTCACGCAAACCTCGAAGTGAATGAAGTTGCCGACTACTGCATGTCCCAGTCTAATCACCGCTCCTCCGCTTCTCAACTTTTGTGCGGGCAATCGGCGAATTTAGCTTCCCACCGGCAGCCGTATCGTCAAAAATGAAAACGGGCCACTAGGAGTCAGCTGTGCGAAACATGGAACAGACAACCAACGAGGAGACTACGTGCCGATTCTCTCTCAGGGTCGCGCGGTGGGGAATGATAGCGTTCACTTTTCTTAGCACGTTTACGTTCGCCGCGCTGGCGTGCGAGGCAATCGCGCAAGAACCGCGTAAAGCTGGGAAAGAGGGGCGAATTTTAGTGACCCTGGAGTGGGGCGACGTGCCGCTCCGCGAGCGGCTGATGGAGTTCGGCAAGAAGTACAGCGTGGCGGTTTTTCTGGACCGCCGGGTGGATCCCGACCAACGCATCGAGCTTTCCGTCAGCGACCAACCGGTGGAGGGTGTGCTGGCCCAGGCGGCGGAGAAGCTCAAACTCGGAACCTGCACGATCGGTAAGACCCATTACATCGGACCCAAATCCACCGTCAGTCGGCTGCCGGGAGTGGTGGCTCAGCGGAAAAGCGGGTTGCCATTGCAGGCCCGAGCTGCTTGGAACAAGTCGAAAGAACTGAAGTGGGACGAGGCCGCCACGCCGCGTGTGCTTGTGGCCGAATTGGCCCAGGAGGGGGGCATGACGCTGGACAACGCCGAGCAGATTCCGCACGATGTCTGGCCCGCTTACGACCTGCCCGCGATGACGTTGACCGAGCGACTGAGTCTGGTGCTGGCGGGATTTGATTTGACGTACCAGGTTGCCAGCGACGGCAAGAGCCTGCGCGTCGTGCCGATGCCGCACGAGAAGGCCTACGCCAGTGTGCATACGCTTCCCGCCGACGCCGCCAACATCACGGCTCAGGTGCAAAGGCTCTTTCCCACTCTCAAAATGGATCGCTCCGGCAATCGCTTGACCGTCGTGGCCACACTCGACGAGCATGATCGGATTGACGAACTGCTGCAGACTGGCCAGACCAAAACGGTGACCAAAGTCCCCAGTCCGAAAACGTACTCCCTCACGGTGAAAAACCAGGCAGCCGGCGCGGTTGTGAACACCGTCGCCAAGCAGCTGGGCAAGGAGTTCCAATACGACCCTTCGCTGCGGGACAAGCTCAAGGAAAACGTCAGCTTTACGGTCAAGGACGTTTCGCTGGAAGAACTCCTCACCAAAACTCTGAAGCCGTTGGGACTTTCGTATAAACTGACGGAGGCGGCGATTGAGATTGTTCCGCTGCCGTAGCCTGCCCCCCTTAACCCCGCCAAGAATGCACGCTTCGAATCCACAATTGCCGCTCTACTCCCGCCGCGACATGCTTTCCCGCTGCGGCACCGGCATCGGCATGCTCGGTCTGGCAGCTCTCTTTGCCGATGAAGGATTGCTTGCTGCAGATACTGCCATTAGCCCCCTCGCTCCCAAGCAGCCGCATTTTGCCGCCAAGGCCAAGCACGTCGTCCATCTCTTCATGAACGGCGGACCGTCGCAGGTCGATACTTTTGATCCCAAACCGGCTCTCGACAAGTATCACGGGCAGAAGCTGCCGGGAGAGAACCTTCGGACCGAGCGGAAAACCGGCCACGCCATGCGTTCGCCGTTCAAGTTCCAGAAGTACGGAGCCAGCGGCATTGAGGTCAGCGAGCTGTTCGCCAAGACAGCGGCCCACATCGACGACATGGCGATCATCCGCTCGATGCAGGCCGATGTCCCCAACCATGAGCCGTCGCTGATGCTCATGAACTGCGGAGACGCCCGGCTGCCGCGGCCGAGCTTTGGGGCGTGGGCCACGTATGGCCTGGGGACCGAGAACCAGAACCTTCCCGGCTTTCTCGTGATGTGCTCCGGCGGCTATCCGATTGTCAGCACGCAGAACTGGCGGGCCGCGTTCCTGCCGGGGGCCTATCAGGGGACGTATCTCGACACGCAGCACAAGGAGCTGGACAAGCTCATCGCCAACATCAAAAACGCCGGCATCCCGCTGGCCGACCAGCGGAAGCAGCTCGACCTCGTCCGGGCCCTCAACGAAAAACACGCCGCCGAGCGGCAACGGGCACCACTCCTCGAAGCCCGCATCGAGTCCTTCGAGCTCGCCTTCCGGATGCAGACCGAAGCAGCGGAGGCATTTGACATTTCCCGCGAAACGAAAGAGACACTCGCCGCGTACGGCGACACGCTCCACGGCCGCGAGCTTCTCATCACTCGCCGGCTCATCGAGCGCGGCGTCCGGTTCATCCAGGTCTGGAGCGGGGCGGGGCAACCTTGGGACAACCACGACGGCCTGGAGGCCAACCACAAGAAGCTGGCCGAAGGTTGGGACGGCCCCATCGCCGCATTCATGGCCGACCTCAAACAGCGCGGCCTGTTCGACGAAACGCTGATCCTCTGGGGGGGCGAGTTCGGCCGCACCCCCGTCGCCGAACTCCCCGCCCTCAGTGGCCGCGACCACAACCACTACGGCTTCACCTGCTGGCTCGCCGGCGGCGGCGTGAAAGGAGGAATAGTCCACGGCAGCACCGACGACTTCGGCTTCGCCGCCGTCGACAAGCCGGTCCACGTCCACGACTTGCACGCCACCATGCTTCGCCTCCTCGGTTTCGACCACACCCGCCTCACCTACCGTTACGCCGGCCGCGATTTCCGCCTGACCGACGTCCACGGCAACGTGGTGCCGGACCTGATCGCCTAAGCCTGCTCGGCGACAGGAAGTGCCACTCCGTAGACCTTGCACTTCCTCACGGCTTTCGCTCCAATTGCCATTCTTCCGTCAGCATTCGCTTGAATCAGGATGATGCCATGATTTCAATTGCCTCGCGGCCTGTTTTTCGTCGAAGCCACGGCCGAATTCTGTCGTTCCTTCTCTTGCTGCCGCTGGCTGGGCTGGGCTGTTCTGGGCCAAAAGCGGCTCCACCGGAATTGCCAACCCCCAAAGTGACGGTAACCGAAGTCCTGGAGAAGGAAACGACCGACTACGAGGAGTACGTTGGGCGGACGGAGCCGTCGGAGACGGTCGAAGTCCGGTCGCGCGTCTACGGGTATCTGAACAGCGTCGGCTTTCGGGACGGGGACCCGGTCACGAAGGATCAAGAAAAGCCACTGTTCACGATTGAATCGGATGAATACGACGCCATTTTGAAGGTGGCTGAATCCAAGGTCGCTGTCTGGCAAACCAAGCTGGAAGTGGCCCAGGTCAAACTGGCCCGCAACGAGAAGCTCGTCAAAACCAATTCCATTTCGAAGGAAGATTACGAAGAATCCGTGGCAGCGGTCAAGGAGGCGGAAGCCTCCGTCAAATCGGCCAAGGCAGACGTGGACCGGGCCGCCATCGACGTGAAGTACACGGTCATCACGGCTCCCATTAGCGGCCGCATTGACCGGACGCTGGTCACGCCAGGAAACTTGCTTACTGGTGGCATGGCCAATGGAACTCTGCTCACCCGAATCGTCAACGTTCAGCCGATCTACGTTTATTTCGACGTCGACGAGCGTTCGCTCTTGCGTTACGAACGGACTCGCAAAGACGGCCAGGAAGACAAGACCCGCCAGCCGCTCCGTGATCGGGAAATTCCCTGCTACGTGCAACTCGCGGACGAAAAGGATTTTCCGCATCAAGGCATGCTCGACTTCGCCGAAAACCGGATTGACTCGGGGACCGGCACCATCAAGATTCGCGGGGTCTTTACCAACGAGGACCAACAGCTGACGGCCGGCATGTTCGTTCGGGTTCGCGTGCCGGTCAGCAAGCCGTATAAGGCCCTGATGATTCCCGAGCGGGCCATCGCCACCGACCAGAACATCAAGTTCACGTATGTCGTGGGGAGCGACAACATCGCCACCCGGCGGGATCTGGTTCTTGGCACCGCGCGCGGCACCAATCGCATTGTAAAGTCGGGGGTCAGTCCGGGTGAGCGGGTCATTGTCAAAGGCTTGCAGCGAGTCCGCCCGGATCAAAAGGTGGAATTGACTCTCGAAAAGCCAGCTTCGAAAGCGGCTGCGGGCGAAAACTCTCCCCCTGCCGATCACGGCGAAAAAGCGGCTTCCTCCAAGCGTTCCTAATCCGATTCACCAAGGCAGGGAAACTCGCCGTGCTATCGCGATTTTTTATTGATCGTCCGGTCTTCGCCGGCGTGATCTCCGTCATCATCGTGCTCGTCGGCTTCATCGCGGTCTTCACGCTTCCCATTGCCCAATATCCGGACATCACCCCGCCAACCGTTCAGGTGACCTGCCTGTATCCTGGCGCGAATGCCAATGTGGTGGCCTCCACGGTTGCCTCTCCCATCGAGCAGCAAGTATTAGGGGTGGAAAACTTCCTCTACATGTCGTCGCAGTGCACCAACGACGGCGGATACAACCTGACCGTCACTTTTGACGTCGGCACCGACCTCGACATGGCTCAGGTGCTGGTGCAGAACCGCGTCAACCTGGCCACTCCTTCGCTCCCGTCGGAAGTCAAGCAGACCGGCGTGAGTGTGAAGAAAAAGTCTCCCAGCATCCTGCTCGTCGTGAACATGATTTCTCCCGACGACAGTCGCAGCCAATTGGACCTCAGCAATTACGCCACGATCAACCTGCGGGACGAATTAGCGCAGGTGAAAGGGGTCGGCGACGTGTCGATGCTGGGGCAGCTCGACTACAGCATGCGGGTCTGGCTCGACCCGAACAAAATGGCGGCCCGCAATCTGTCCGCCAGCGACGTAGTCGCGGCCTTGCGTGAGCAAAACGCACAGGTGGCGGCCGGTGCCATCGGTCGTCCACCCATTCCTGCCGGCCAGGCATTTCAATTCACCCTCTCCACGCTCGGCCGGTTGATGGAGCCGGAAGAGTTCGGCAGCATCATCGTCAAAACCGGCGACGACGGCGGGATCACGCGGCTGCGGGATGTGGTGAGCGATCCCACGCAGGATGAAACTGGCAGGACCTTTGGCGGCATCGAACTCGGGGCCAAGAACGAGGACACTTCCTGCGGACTGGACGGCAAGCCCTCGGTCGGCCTGGCGATTTATCAGTCACCAGGCTCCAATGCTCTCGATACGGCCAGACTGATCCGCGAAAAGATGGAAGAACTGAAAAAGGGCTTCACTCCTGGCATCGGCTACGACATTGTCTACGATACGACGCCATTCATTGGCGAGTCGATCAAGGAAGTTTTCAAAGCCCTGCGGGATGCGATCATCCTGGTGGCCATTGTGGTGCTGGCGTTTCTGCAATCCTGGCGGGCAACGGTCATCCCGCTTATTGCCGTTCCCGTGGCGATTGTGGGAACTTTCGCGGTTATGGCGGGATTCGGCTTCAGCCTCAACAATCTTTCGCTCTTCGGCCTGGTACTGGCGATTGGCATCGTCGTGGATGATGCCATCGTGGTGGTCGAGGCCGTGGAGCACAAATTGGAGCACGGCCTGACTCCACTGGAAGCGGCGCGGCAAGCGATGGACGAAGTCTCCGGGCCGATTATCGCCATCTCGCTCGTGCTGATGTGCGTCTTTATCCCCTGTGCCTTCATCACGGGGATTACCGGCCAGTTTTTTCGCCAGTTCGCGCTCACCATTGCTGCCGCCACCTTTTTCTCCGCCGTCAATTCGCTGACGCTCAGTCCGGCCCTGGCGGCTTTGCTGCTCAGGCCGAAGGCGGAGCAGCGCGACCCTCTGACCCTGCTGATTAATTTGGCGCTGGGCTGGTTCTTCAAGCTGTTCAATTCCGGCTTCAACGCGACTTCCAATGCCTATGCCCGGCTGGTGGGGATGCTGCTGCGGGTGAGCGTGGTGGTGCTGATCGCCTATGGCGGCCTGTTGTTCCTGACCTACCTGGGCTTCACCCGTGTTCCCACTGGATTCATTCCGAGTCAGGACAAGGGCTACCTGCTGGTAGACTTTCGGCTGCCGGATTCGGCGTCGCTGGAGCGAACGGCGCAAGTGATGAAGCAGATTGAGAAGATTGCCCTGGGTGACGAAGGGAAGCACGACGAACACGGGGGAATCCACGGCGTCAAGCATGTCATGTCCATCTCCGGCCAATCGTTCGTGCAAAATGCGGTTGGTTCCAACTATGGCTCCATGTTTGTGATCCTCGACGACTTTCACCACCGGCACGGCAGCGAAGCCAGTTCGGAAGCGATTGCCGCCAAGTTGCGGGCAGCTTGCTACCGAGAAGTCGAGGATGCTCAGGTCGCGGTCTTCGGCCCACCGGCGGTGGACGGTCTGGGAAATGCCGGCGGCTTTAAGGTCATGGTTCGGGATAAGGGTGGGCTCGGCCTGGGAGCATTGCAAGAAGGTGCCGACGGTCTTTCGATCGAAGGCAATAAGCAGCCGGGGCTGATTGGGCTCTTCTCCGCGTTCCGATCCAGTACGCCGCAAATGTATGTGGACGTAGACCGCACGAAGTGCAAAACGCTCGGTGTGCCGCTGAATGAAGTCTTTCTTACGCTGCAAACTTATCTCGGCGGCTATTACACCAACGACTTCAACCAGTTCGGCCGGACCTGGCAAGTGAATCTGCAAGGGGATCCCCGGTTCCGCATGTCTCCTGATCAGGTTGCCCAGTTCAAAGTCCGCAACCTCAGCGGCAATATGGTTCCCCTGGGAACTGTTGCCACCATCAGCGATCAAGGTGGGCCGGCACTCATCACCCGGTACAACGGAGTCGCTGCCGCTGCGGTGAACGGTTCGTCCGTCCCCGGCATGAGTTCCGGCGACGTCATCCGCGCCGTGCAAGGGACGGCTGACCGCGAATTGCCGGTTGGCATGGATTATCAGTGGACCGAGTTGACGCTGTTGCAAATCGAAGCCGGCAACACGGCTATTATCGTGTTCGGTGTCGCGGTGATCCTGGTCTTTCTGGTTCTGGCCGCGCAGTACGAAAGTTTGGCGTTGCCGTTTTCCGTGATCCTGGTGGTGCCGATGTGCCTCCTCTGTTCCATCGCCGGCGTGGCAATGGCCGGCATGGACATCAACATCTTTGTACAGATCGGCTTTGTGGTGCTGGTCGGACTGGCAAGCAAAAACGCGATCTTGATTGTCGAATTCGCCAAAGAGAAATGCACGAAAGGGGCTGAAGTCCGCGAAGCCACCGTGGAGGCCTGCCGCCTCCGCCTTCGGCCGATCATCATGACTTCGTTCGCCTTCATCCTCGGGGTCGTTCCCCTTGCCATTGCCGTGGGCGCGGGAGCCGAAATGCGCCGCACGCTCGGCATCGCCGTCTTCAGCGGCATGCTCGGTGTCACCCTCTTTGGCATTTTGCTCACGCCAGTGTTCTTCTATGTCATCATGCTGCTCGTCGGTAAGCCCTCGGTGAAAGCGCCGGACACCGCGCCCCAGCCTGCGGCGGACGCCAAGCACGGCCACGGCTGATTGTGCAGCTTTCCATCTGGCGAAGCATGTGAAAGGGCCCGCAGGCGCGAAGGGGATGCCGAGGAAGACGGACGGAAATAGATTATTCCGCCAGTAAATCTCAGCTTCCCATTCAAGGTTTGAGCCGCTTCGCGATTTCTTCGTAGGCTGCCAGGGCTTGTTCGTACTCTTTCATGGCCTCAGGGCCCAAAACGCTTCGATTCCGCTCAATTTCCTCGCGGCAGCGGAGGCGAAGGTAGTCAATCTCTTCTTGGCGAGGGAGCAGCGGGCGGCCGGCGACCTCAAAATGCCAGGGGGCGGTGTGGGCGAAGCGGTTGCGTCTGCCGGCGTTTTGTTCGAAGCAGCGGACAGCCACCCAGGAGGAGCCTTCAATTATCACCGGGCTCTCAAAAGTTGTCTCGTAAGTCCCTGCGGACGTCTTCTGGCTTTGTCCCTTGACGACGCTCGCTATTTTTCCATTGACCAGGATTTCAATCTGACTGAGCGGGGCTGCACTCGAGACGATTCCTTTCACCACACATCCCGTTCCCTGCTTGAAATCCGCAAAAACGTGCCCAGGAAGGTGGCCATTTACCTTCACCTCCAACATCGGACCAGTACTTACAAAGCTGTGCCCCGCCTGGAGCCCTTTCAGCCACTTTTCATAGCTGAGGCCATCTTTCTGATGAACGTAGACTCTGCCAAAACCCAGCGGCACCGGATGCACGCCAGCGGCTGTGCCGGCGGTCGGCTGCAGGCGATAGCCGCAGTTGAGGAGTGCATAGTAAGTCTGGAAGCCAAAATCAATCCAGCCCCATTCGGTAAATCCACGGCTATCCTTCTCCAGGTGCATATAATCGCCGCCGGCAGCTAGGGTCCATTGGGGAAAGCCGAACTCGGTCCGCCAGATGTGATTATTGGCAAGTTCAAACAGGTCCACCTTCATGGTTGGAACGATAGCAACGGACCAGGGCCATGAGTGTTTTTCCAGATCGATCAGTCCTCCTTCACGATGGACCCGCTCCGCAATGGGAATGACGGACGGGGCCTTCACATCGAGGGGAGTCTTGTGGCCGATGAGGAGAAACGCCCCCAGCGTATGCTGTTTGCCGCCGACCGAGAAGATCTCGTACTCGGTATTGAGCGGATAGATGAGGTGATTCTCCGCAACCTTGATCACCTCGGGTTTGACCGGCCCGGTCAGCTTGGAGCGATTGCCCCGAATGGGGTCCGTGTCGGCGGTCGTTACCCAGTAGCTGAGCGGGAATGCGACGTTGATATCCTCGGCCATGATCAGGTTGGGGACATTTGCGAGGTCATGATGGATGTGCGTATCCCCCGAGTACCAGCCGCGGGATTTCATGTCGATCCATCTGCTGATTTCCAGGTTTACATCAAGCGGTTCCTGGTCGAGGGTGAATTGTTTGACCAGGGGAAGATATTCTTTGCCCCGTTCCAAGGTGAGGGTGTATTTGCCACGAGGAAGGTCGATGGTAAACGGGTGCGCGGAGAGGGTGGTGTGCATTTCCACGCTGCCCGTTTCTGGACGTTCCCGCTGAAACGGGATTGCGGTCCCTTCCGCTGCCGTCGACTTTGGAAAAAACCAGCGGCCGCTGTCTCCCTGCAAGTAAACCCGAGCTGCGACGGGTTGACCCTGTTCCACGATTTTCCCCGTGAGACGCAAAAGTGGCTGTTCAGCGGCGAGGGGCGAGGGAAAGTCTTCTTTCGGCGGCTGCATGCCGACGGTCCAAAGGATTCCCTGGGCAAAGAGCCGCTGGTATTCGGGCCGTCGCCAGTTGTCCAGAAAGTGCCCGCCGGAAAAACCGAAGGACCGGCCGCCGCCTGGCCGCTCCCAACTCCAGCAGACGGTTTGCGGCTCCTTCTCGTCAGGCACGTTGACGGTCAGGAGTGGCGTGAAGCCTTTCGTTTCGGGGGTCCGTTTCAGCTGGTAATAGAATTCTTCGAAGACGCGGAAATCTTTCAGGCCGGCTGTGGCGGGATGATCTTTGGCGGCGATAGCGACGTTCGCTGCGAAGACTTTGTACTTGCGGTCCGGTCCTCCGTGACATGCTCCCAAGAGCTTCAAAACGATGTCGATGTTCTCGGCATCCTTGGTCCCGATCGCCCAGTGCAACCCAGTGATTCCGCCACCACGTTCCGCCAGACGGACGAGCGCTTCTTTACGCCGCGGATCGGCGTTCATCCATTTCCCTCCTTCGGAAAGAAACAGGACCACCCCGTCGCACTTCGCCAACTGGTCCGGACCCTCGCGCCACTCCCCGTCAGCAATCGCCGTTGTCACTTCCAGGCCCGGAACCTTGGCAAGCGATTGCGCCAGCAACTTTTGCCCGCCGGCATACTCATGGGTTCCCGGCGGATGTCCGTCAGGCCCCTGCGACACAAGCAAAAGCTGTTTGGGTTTGGCATCTTCGGCGATGAGACTGCCACTAAGGAACAAGAGAGATAGAAAGAGGGAGAGCAAACGCATTGGGATTCTCCGCGTAAGTATTGTTGATTACAGAATAATGAGGGGCAGAATAATGAGAGGCGCAGAAGACACAAGTGTTTGGTAGCAAGATTGAGGTAGAAAAATGAAACGACGTGCCACGTCCGCACATCGCTCTCCCATTATTCTGCCCCTCATTATTCTGCCATTCTCTTTCCGCCCCCCAAGTGGCAGCAGCAAGAAACGAACAGGCCGGCATGAAGGTTCATGCCGGCCTGTGATTCTATCGCAGTTGAAACCGCGGTGCAGTTACCGGGAGGCAACCTGACCGATGGGACCGTTGCCAAAGCGGGCGGCCACATCGTCCACGTACTTCCGGTCGGCTTCGCTCAGGCGGCTCATGGGTACGGTGGTGGTCTTGCCGGTTTCCTTAAGGATCTGGATCTTTCCTTCCAGCACCGCAATCAGGCGGCCTTGGATATTGAAAGTGCCACTGTCATCCGTCCAACCCCGCACGGCCAATTGACCATCGGCGGAGATTTTGAACGGATCATCCTCTTCCACCTTGGGAGCAGGTTTCTTTTCAACAGGCTTCGCTTCTTCCGCAGCGGGAGCTTCGGCAGCCGGCTTCTCTTCCGCAGCAGGAACTTCTTCCGCGGGCTTCTCTTCCGCCGCCGGCTTTTCCGCTGCCGGTTCGGCAGCGGGCTTCTCGGCGGGTTTTTCCGCGGGGGGTGCAAAGGGATCTTCCTCTGCGGGCTTTGCGGCGGGCTTGGCAGGAGCAGGTTCCGCAGCGGGCTTTTCGG
>CAYUJE010000004.1:11483-45396 GCA_964444865.1 uncultured Pirellulaceae bacterium
TCTGCGGGCTTTGCGGCGGGCTTGGCAGGAGCAGGTTCCGCAGCGGGCTTTTCGGGAGCCGGTTCTTCCGCCGGCTTCTCAGCTGGCTTGGCGGGATTCTTGGGGGCATCGTTGAACAGGTCGTCGAGGTCATCCTTCTTGGGAGCGGCCGGTTTTTCGGCGGCAGGCTTCTCCTCGGCGGCTGGTTTTTCCGGAGCTGGTTCCGCTGGTTTTTCCGGGGCAGGTTCCGCTGGCTTTTCCGGAGCCGGTTCCGCAGCGGGCTTTTCCTCGGCAGGTTTCTCCGCTGCCGGCTTGGCCGGTTTTTCGGGAGCGGGATCCGCCGGCTTTTCCTCGGCTGGTTTTTCGGCAGCTGGCTTGGCCGGTTTTTCTGGGGCCGGCTCGGCGGGCTTCTCAGGTGCTGGTTCGGCCGGCTTTTCGGCAGCAGGCTTTTCCTCAGCGGGCTTCGCGGGTTTTTCGGGGGCCGGCTCGGCCGGTTTTTCCGGCGCTGGCTCCGCAGGCTTCTCGGCCGCTGGTGGTGGCGGCGGCGGTGCCTCGGGGGTCGCGCCGGCTCCTCCGAACCCACTCCCGGCCGCAGCGCCTGCACCGGCTCCTGCGCCGGTTGTATCACCGGACTTGGCATCCACACAAACTACTGGCTCGCAGCATTCGCGGCGGCGGCGGAAACGACAGGCACTTGCCGTGTCGAGAAACATCAGGACGGAAACCGTCCAGACCAGGCCGACTTGGGCCCAGCGTAAATAAGTTCGGCGCATGAATGGTAACTCCTTGTAAGCTGGTAACCGACGGTGCTGACTTTCAGACGATTGGGGAATTCAAACCTGCATCGCTCGCCCCGAGGAGGCCGAGCGATGCTGTAAAATATGCTACCCCGCGCCCCTGGCAATCGCAACTAAGCTGCCGAATTTGTTGAAAGTACGGGTTATGCGGGGAAGTTGACGCCGGTTCTACAATGCCTGGCAAGGCCTTTGCCAACACGTCACTCCCCCCTAAAGAAACGCCAAAACAGACACTACGTCAAAGACTAAATGCTCGAATTACTCGGAATTCAGCCCACCCACCCCTATGCCGCCGGGTTGCCCGCAATGAGCACCCTGCCAACAATGAGGGGCGTGTCCTCTCTCGTCACCACCCAGCTTTTGACCAAGATTTATGGCCCTGTGAGGGCCTTGGATGGCTGCACGCTCTCGGTCCCGCAGGGGGAAGTTTTTGGCCTTTTGGGACCAAATGGGGCGGGTAAGACTACGCTCATTCGCCTGCTGCTGGGGTATCTCAAGCCGACGTCGGGGTCGGCTCGGATTGCCGATCGGGACTGCGAGCGCGAGAGTGTGCAGGTCCGCCGCCTGGTGTCCTATTTGCCCGCCGAAGCGGCTTTGTTTCCCCACATGCGGGCGTCCGACGTCCTTCGCTTCTTCTACGAAATCCGTCCCGGCGGAACCTGGAGCCGCTATTTGGACGCGGCGGCCCGGCTGGAGTTGACCGACCTGCGGCGTAAAGTCAGCTACATGTCCACAGGCATGAAGCAGAAGCTAGCCCTGGCTGCCGCCCTGGCTGCCGACACGCCGCTGTATATTCTCGACGAGCCGACTGCCAACCTGGACCCGAGCGTTCGCTCCGTGGTGCTCGCGATGGTCGCCGAACTCCGGGATGCCGGCCGCACGGTCATCTTTTCTTCGCACGTCCTTTCGGAAGTTGAAGAGGTCGCTGGCCGCGTTGTCATTCTTCGCTCCGGGCAACTCGTCCATACGCAGGTGATGTCCGAACTCCGCTCACAGCACCGGATTTTCGCCACCTTTAGTGGACTCGTGCCGGAGGTTCCCACCAACTTGTCGGCTCAGTTGCATCGAAAGCAATGCGAGCACAACAAAATCACTTGGGAAACCCCGGGCGACCTCGCTCCGCTCCTTGGCTGGCTGGCGACCTTGCCGCTGCAAGACATCCGGATTGAACCGATTGGCCTCCGGGCGGTGTATGACCGGTTTCATCGGGAAAACGGCCAGCGACCTGATTCGCCGAACCTGGAACACCGCGAGACAATGGGAAAAGAGACTTCCCGCGAGCCGCAGGAGGTGACCGCATGAACCGGGCCGTTCTGAAAAAGTGTTTGCAAGAGGTTCGCCTGCTCTGGGCGGCGTGTGCGGCGGCCCTGTTCGCGTTTTGCTGGGTCCGGGTTTACATCGTCAGTCGGCTGGAGATGTCGTCGTTCGCCAGCATTGTCGAAAAGTTGTGGGACAAGTGGAAGGACTTTTCTCCCGTCCCGCTCAGTCAGCTCCTTTCGTACTCCGGCCGCATCGCTCTGACCTATGATGAGCCGATCGTCGTACTCTGCATCAGCGTTTTTGCCATCGCCCGGGGCAGTGACGCCATTAGCGGGGAAATCAACCGCGGAACGATGGAATTGCTCCTCGCCCAACCGGTCAGCCGCTTGCAAGCCCTGTATTCTCAGGCAACGGTCACCGTTACGGGTCTCGCGCTCCTGGCTCTGCTTTCCTGGTGCGGGGTGTGGTGCGGCATTCACACGATCAGCGTGAAGGAAGATGCCCCCAGCCGCTCGTTCCAAATTCCGGGCCTGCCCGAACTCCCTTCCACACCGCCGACAAAATTCGCCAAACTCCCGTTCTTCCCGCTGCCGATCCCGACGGAGTTCAAGGAGCGCGAGAAAATCCGCGTCCCCATGAGCCAGCGGGTGAACACGGACAACATTCTTCCCGGAGCCTTCAACCTCGGCTGCCTCGGCTTTTGTCTGGCGGGAATCAGCACGTTTGTCTCGGCATTCGACCGTTACCGCTGGCGGACCATTGGGCTAGTCACCGGATTTTACGTGCTGCAGATGGTCTGCAAAATCCTTGGCATGGCCATCAAGGAAGTCGGCTGGCTGCGGCAACTCACCATCTTCACCCCTTACGAGCCGCAGAAGTTCATCGCCGCCGCAGTTCACACGCCGCAGGATGCCTGGTCGGTCGCCCTGTACGATTCCGCCGGCACGTTTCTGGAACCAGGCCCGCTCGGCTATAACCTTATTCTGCTCGGCCTGGGACTCGGCTGTTATGTCGCGGCCGGCATCGTCTTCCACAAGCGTGATCTGCCGGCTCCGTTGTAAGCAGCTCGCTATTTTCCGGCGACTTTCCGCTTCCGCAGTTCAATCTCTCCCTGGCAGCATTCGCACTGCTTGAGCTCATACATGGCGATGGCACAGACGGAGCACCAGTAGTCGATTTCGAAGCGGCCGTCTTTGGCGATCTCATAGACGCCAATGATCTGCACAGCCGGCGAATCCTCGTAATGGCGGACGAGCAGGTCCACCGTGATCTCCCGCAGCCGCTTGTCCCGGCGGAAAGCCCGGCCCCGCACATCCTCCACGAGCGGATGCAGCTTCCCCGCTTCATCCTGTAGAGCGAGCGAGGCTTCCTTCGCCTCGGCCACCGACTTGATTCCATACTGTTTCTGCAGCGCCTCCGCCAGAAACACCACCTTGCCGCGAATGGTCTCCGTCGTGAATTTGGGAGAAGGTGCCTTCTCATCGGCGAACGCAAGCGAACCAAGAAACACCATCCCCAAGCAGCAAAGCCAATTCGCTTTCCGCTTTCCACTTTCCGCTTTCTTCGCTTTGCGTTCTACACTTTGCACTCTGCACTCCCCCTCACTCTCCCGCAATCCCCACGACCACGAGTTCCACGGCCTGGTCCGCCAGCTTGTCCCCTGCTTTGGTCTTGCCGGTGAAGCGCACGATCCACCAATCTTTTTCTTCCTGGTGGCGAATTGCCAGCGGCTCTTTGGCATCGCTCAATTTCTGCAGGCAAAGAATGGCGGGGTGGCTGGTGCCGGTGGTTTGGGCACTCGCCTTGGAGAGGGCCTTCGGGTTGGCGATCATGTCCGGAGATGTGTCCTTCTCGGCGGGGGTGAGCAGCAGAAAATCACGGGTGGGGTTCGTTCCCACATGGGCTCCATCCACCGGTTGGAGGCCGTACCGAAGGGTGTAGAGCCCGGAAGGAATATCCTGATCCCGAAAGTCGCTCCCTTTGCGAGGATAACGAGCAACTCCCATTACCTGGCCAAGCTGAAACGGGTAAAGCAGTCCTTCATTCGCTTTCGCATCCTTGACCGGCCATTCCTTGCAGAGCCAAATCTCGCAGACGACTCGCGATTCTCCCCGAATCACCTGGAAGCCCGTGGGATTGAGCAAAGCGGCAATCTCCGGCGCAAGACCTTCCGCGGGTGCAGGCTTATCGAGCTTCTCCAGCTTGTGGTCGGCAGCCGATAGCGGCAAGGAGAGAAGGGCAAGGGAAAACAGGGCGCACAAAACAATTCGCAGCATAAAGGCCTCGCAGCGGCAGGTGGAAATTGGTGGGGTAATTTGATTATAGCAGCCTGAGTCCGACCTTATAGCTGCCTTGGAGGCAGACCAGCCAATCTGAGCTTATCGACTCTGTCGCGAGCGCGGGATCGCAGCGCGACTCTCCATTGCCTCTGTGCGTCTAATCTCGGAAGATAGAAGCATGTTCGAACGCCGCTCACTACGACTGCCAATCACGCTGGGCGTGGTGATGATTGTGCTGCTCGTCGCGCTGATGGTCGGCTGGATTCTACTCGCACTGTTTGGAGCGCTACAGTCGGAGCAAGCCGCCGGATTGTACTGGGCCCTGCTTTCCGTGGGGACAACTTCGCTGGCATTCGTGCTCTTCGGCGTGGTGATGTACCTGACGCTTTCCATCAAGACCATCAACCTCAGTCGCCGGCAGTCGAACTTTATTGACAGCGTTACTCACGAACTCAAGTCACCGATTGCTTCCCTCAAGCTCTATCTGCAGACGCTTCGCCGCCGGCAAATGAGCCCCGAAGAGCAAGCAACTTTCTATGGCTCGATGCTGGAAGACGTCGAGCGGCTGGACTCGCTGATCAATCACTTGCTGGATGCCGCTCGGCTCGAAAAACATCGTACCCTGGCCGAAAAAGAAGAGGTGGAATTGGCCGAGTTGCTGCGAAAGTGCTCGTCCGATGTTTGCCTGCGCTATCATGTGCCCGACGATGTCATTCAATTGCAATTGCAGCCCTGTCTCGTGCAAGCAGTGCGGGTGGACCTGGAATTGGTTTTTCGCAACCTGATTGACAACGCCGTGAAATACGCGGGCGACGACCCGCACGTGGAAGTCACGTTGCAAGCCGACGGGAAAGAGCATGTCCTCGCGCGGGTGTGCGACAACGGACGAGGCATTTCCGCAGCCCAACGGCGGAAAATCTTTGGCCGTTTTGTCCGGCTGGGTTCGGAACTGGAGCGGGACAAGCCGGGAACGGGACTGGGCCTTTATATCGTGCGGACCTTGATTCATCGCCTGGGAGGAAAAATCAAGGTGAAAGACCGCGAGAAGGAGCCCGGAACGATTTTTGAGGTCGAATTGCCGGGAAAGGCGATGGGTTCGGAGACGACCGGGACGGACTCGCAAGAAGCGGCATAGGCCGAGACTTTTGTTTCCGCAACAAGAAGCTGATGGGACGCTACTCGATCTCCAGAATATCTTCGATCTGTCCGCTTGATAGAAACCGACAGAGAACGAAGTCCACGGCAAAGTTCTGTCCCAGCACGGTGCGGCTGGCCTTAGGAGAGAGCGTTCGGTAGATCAGCCACTGCTCCTTGCCGCATTGCACGCGATAGCCGGCGGCAACGTCTCGCGGTTGAACTTCCAAATTCTCACCGACCGTCAAACGCCGCCAGGTGCATTCGCGGCTGAGGCGCTTGGGCGACAGGTCGAGCCAAAGAGGAGAATAGAGATTGCGCCCCTCTGCAGCTTGATGCAGAACTAGCTGGTGGTTCTCCACGGAGAATTCGCCCGAACAGAATTCCGCCCGCCATTCCGGCAGCGCTGCGGGAAGCACTCTGGCCAATCGCTTGCGTCCCTTGAAGACGGTCCCTTCCCGCGTCTCTGCCGCCGGATCAAAGACGAGTTCGTCCGCCAGCGGCAGCCGGCAGGAGTGGCGGATTTCCGCCTTCGCCCCTTCTGGAAGGGTCTCTTCCCCCAGCACGGCATCCGCCAGGTACAAGAACTGATCGTTTCGCGCCAAGGCCATTTGCCGCTGCAATTTCCAGCCGCCATTGAGCGGAAGTTCCAACTCCAGGTAATCCACCTCCTGGTCGGAATGCCAGCAGACTTCCTCCCACGGTCCCACGGCTGAAAGCGGCTTGCCGCCTGCCGTGGTTTCGAAGTCCCAAGTGCCGGAGAGGATCGATCGGTCCGCGGCGGTCAATTCCACCCGCAGGTCCGGCTGGGAATAATCGACACCCAGCGAATCGAAAGGAGGTTGCCAGGTTCGCCGCAAAAGGGCTCGGCGAACGTCCTGTGAATGGATGGCGGGCGTGGGAGTACGCATCGAACAAGAACGTGTATAATGATTCGCGCTAGTTGGACAAGACTGTCGGTTCGCGACTTGAATTCAAATAGGGCCGGGCTTTTGTAGCATGCCGGGCCATTATTCGCTATGGGCTGAAATTGGGAGTATTTTCTATGTGCTGCAAGATGACCTGGTTCGCGCAGATTCTACTGGCCGTTTGCGGCGCAATTGCTCTGGGAGTGGTCTATTCACTTCCTGCCGATGAATCTGCCCCCAAGGCTAAAGCCGCTGCGGAGGAAAAGGCCCCGCCGGAAGAGCCCGCCAAGGAGCCTGCGAAAGAGACTCCGCCGCCTGAAGGCAGCGGCCTCAAGAAAATCACCAAGGATCATGCCGTTTATTTAGACTTGAAGCGGAAAGCCGTAGTGATTGATGGCGAAGTCTGCCTGCGGGAAGGGCTGCTCGAGATGTTTGCCTGCCCCAAGGGGACGAAGGAACACGAATCGGTTGTTTCGCTCAATTGCACTGCAGAACAAGTGCATGCTGCCCTCTTGGCCGTTGGAGCCAAGCCGGGAACAACCGTTAAATTCGATCCCGAGTATAAAGCCGCCACGGGCCCAATCGTCGATGTGCTGATTTTGTGGCTTGATGAAAAGGGCGGGAAGCACAAAGTGCGAGCCCAGGAATGGGTCAAATACGGCAAGACCGAGAAGGAAATGCCTTTTGACTGGGTCTTCGCCGGCAGTGGATTTTGGACGGAAGAGGGAACGGGCAAGGTGCACTATATGGCCAATAGCGGGGATTTGATTTGCGTTTCCAACTTCAATACCGCAACCCTCGACCTGCCGGTGGAAAGTTCGCAAGCCAATGCTTCTTTGCTGTTCACCGCCTTTACCGACCGCATTCCTCCGCGCGGCACCAAAATCCGAGCCGTCCTCATTCCCAGGCCGTCCAAGGAGGTGGGCGGAAAAGACGAAAAGAAGCCGGAATCCAAGGCGGACGATTCCAATCCCGAGAAGAAGCAACCAGACTCCGAAAAAACTCCCGAAAAGAAAGCAGAATAGAAATGATTACTGTCGGCATGAACTACCACGTTCTTCCAGGCAAGCAGCAGGATTTCGAAGCCAAATTTGCCGGTGTTGTCGATGCCCTCAAAGCCGCCAAGGGACATACAAGTTCCACATTATGGCGCGATGTTGCGGACGACGCTTCCTATCTCATTACCAGTGAATGGTCGGAAGAGCAGGCGTTCACCGACTTCATCCACAGTCAGGCTTTTCGCGATGTTACCAATTGGGGGAAGGAACAAATTCTGTCCGGACGCCCACAGCACAAGATCTACAAACATTAATCCCGGCATTCATTGTTTGTGGTTGGTATTCTGCCTTTATCCTATTTTGGGCCCCTTTAACCGGCGAAGACCGAATTGTTCGCGTGACGTGCGGCTGGGCTCGCCCTTTCGCCGACGCGGGCTTAGGTTAAACTAGGGGATATAAGGCGAAAGACTACTTTCCTTGCTAACATTTTTGGCAAGTGGATTTCCCATGCGGATTTGGGAAGAGGCTTTGTCCGGATAGGACAATCCGGGTAGAATCAATCGTTTTGCCGCCAGCCGTTAGGCCAACGAGGAGTCAGCACCGGTGCAAATCAATATCTCGGTTCGGCATGGTCATTTAAGCCCTGCGACCCAGGAACGAATCACGGAAAAAGTAGAGGCGGTTCGCAAATTCTACGACCGCTTGACCTCGATTCAGGTGATTGTCGATTTAAGCCATCGAGACAGCCCGACGGTCGAAATCACGGCCAATGCCGAACATCACGATACGTTTGTTTCCCAGGTAAAAAGCGATTCCATCCTGACCGCCTTGGATGGAGCGATTGACAAGCTGGAGCAACAGCTTCGCAAGCACAAGGAACGGCTCAAGGACCATAAGGCCGCTGGCCACAAGCATATGGAACCACCCGTTGAAGGCGAGCCCAGTTGATATTATTGTCCGCGGCGGACCGTCATATACCGCCAGCGGTCTTGGCACCGAATGGTTAAGGAATTCATCCGATGAAGTTCTCTGATTTTGTGGTGGCACCGGCCATCCGGGCGGAAGTTGCCGCTGACGACAAACCCAGCGTTATCCAAGAGTTGGTCGATTCACTTGCCGCTTCCGGAGCCATCCGCGAGGAAGATGCTCCCGGTATTGTGGCCGCCATCATGAAGCGCGAGGAACTCGGCAGCACCGGCATTGGCCGTGGCGTTGCCGTGCCGCATACCAAACATCCCAGCGTGAGCAAATTGATCGGCACCGTTGGCGTGAGCCACCACGGCGTGGATTTCGACAGTTTGGACGGAGAAAAGGTGCACTTGATGTTCCTGCTTATTTCTCCCCCTGATCGGCCGGCCGATCACCTGCGAGCCCTGGAAAACATCAGCCGCCAGTTGCGCGATGACACGTTTTGCCGGTTCCTGAAGCAGTCGCATACCACTTCAGAGATCCAGCAATTGCTCGACGAATCCGACACTCATCAATACGGCAGCTAAAACAAAGGGGCCTGCACGCCGCCGCGTTCTCTTCCCGCGGGTAGTCTCGGCCAAGGCTCCTTTGATTTCCATGTTTCTTCAATCTCTGGATAGGTGCTTATTTTCCGCACCCGACTACCCGCCATGCCGGACACCACCGCCAGCCGCACCATCACCCTGGTCAACCCACAGGGTTTTCATGCGCGGCCGGCCCATAAATTCATGCAACTTGCCAGTGGTTTCCAGGCGGAAGTGCTGATTATCAAGGGAAACGAGAAGATTAACGGAAAAAGCATCCTGGACTTGTTGACTCTGGGGGCACAAAACGGTACGACACTGACATTGCAGGCTAGCGGCAATGATGCCCAAGCCGCCGTCGACGCACTTGCCCAGCTCGTCGAAAGCGGTTTTGGGGAAATGGCCGAAAAGTAGGTTGTGTCTTTTATTTGGAGTTGGAGAGCCGGCTTGGACCGGTATGTTAATGCGGCTTTGCCGCGCTTGCCTCCTTGGGCAAAACCAAGAATTGCCGCATCGGTGCGGCAGGGGAGGATGCAGCGGCCGGGCCAGAACCAGTGGTTCCTAACGAGAAGGTGTGCTCTCGCCGACAGTTGACCTCGCCCTTTTTGGTGGCTCGAGGTCCTGTTCGCGGCAGCCCCTAGAGTTTCAATGCGACAACTGAATGGGCGCGCCAGCCCGCGGAGGCACCAAATCCGCCGGGCAATTTCGCGCCGCTTGTTTCCTGTGCCTCCCTTGGGCGAATCTCGCCTTGGCACTTTCGTCGCCGCTTGCTCCTTTGTGCAAGCGGCTATCTTCCGCCTCCGTTCCTCCCAGCAGGTTGCCGGCACGCGGACCCTTTCTCTCACCAGGCGCTCACGCTCCTAGAACGGCAAGACTCTCTATGAAAAACGAAATGTTGATTAATGTTTCCCAGCCCGAAGAATGCCGCATTGCCATTGTGGAAGACGGCATTCTCGAAGAACTGTACATCGAACGGGCCAGCGCGGACAACTACGTGGGCAATATCTACAAGGGACGCATTGTTAATTTGGAGCCCAGCATCCAGGCTGCCTTCGTCGATTTTGGTGTGGGCCGCAACGGCTTTCTGCACATTAGCGATGTTGAACCGCAGTATTTTCGCCAGGGAGGATACGATCCGGGCGAATCCTTTGGTGCGGGGCGGATGGCAGACATTGACGTGGGTGACGATGACCAGGGTCCGACCGAGGATCGCGGGGACAGGGATTCCGAAGAGGATGATCGCGGACCGCGGAGGGATCAAGGTCGTGGCGAAGGAGATCGAGGAGGGCGAGGCCGTGGCGATCGTGACCGCGGCGGGCGAGGTGGCGACCGGGGGCCGCGCGGACAAGGCCGGGGAGGGCGTCCCCAGCACGGTGGCCGTCCCCGCATTAAGCCACCCATTCAAGAGATTCTCCGTCGCGGAGACGAAGTTCTGGTGCAGGTCATTAAGGAAGGGATCGGCACCAAGGGACCGACTCTCTCCACCTACATCAGCATTCCTGGCCGCTACCTGGTCCTCATGCCGGCTCTTGGGCGAGTCGGGGTTTCCCGCAAAATCGAAGACGATCATGCTCGCCGCGAACTGCGTGACATCATGCTGGAGTTGGACCCACCGAAGGGACTTGGCTTCATTGTCCGGACTGCCGGGCAAGAGCGGACCAAGAAGGAACTCAGCCGCGATATGGCATACCTATTGCGACTTTGGAAGGTGATTGTCCGCCGCTTGAAGAAGACCGAGGGGCCGGGGACCATCTATGAAGAAAGCGACATGATCATCCGGACGATCCGGGACATCTTCACCGCGGAGATCGATTCGATCTACATCGACAACAACGACGCTTATGAACGGGCCAAGGAATTCCTGCAACTGGTGATGCCCCGCCACGTCAATCGTTTGCACCACTACTCCGGCAAGGAGCCTTTGTTCCACAAGTACAAACTGGAGCAGGAAATCGCGCAGATTTATCAGCGCAAAGTTCCGCTCCGCGGCGGCGGCTCGATTGTGGTGGACCAGACCGAAGCCCTGGTTGCCATCGACGTCAACAGCGGCAGCTTCCGGGCGAAGGCGGAAGACGCGGAAGAGACGGCCTATCAACTCAACATCTCGGCTGCCAAGGAAATCGCCCGCCAACTGCGGCTGCGGGATCTTGGCGGCGTGATTGTCAACGACTTCATCGACATGCGGCGGGAACGCCATCGCCGCGGCGTGGAGCGGGCCTTGCATGATGCGATGAAGCGGGATCGGGCTCGCACCAAGATCCTCCGCACCAGTCCCTTCGGCCTGATCGAAATGACGCGGCAGCGGATTCGTCCCAGCGTGAAAAAAAGCGTTTATGGCGATTGCCCCTGCTGCACGGGCCGCGGCGTGGTAAAGACCGCGGAAAGCATGGCCATTGAGGTGGTCCGTCTGATTATGCTTGCCGGCCAGCAGCCAGGAGTGCGCCGCGTGACCGTCCGAGTCAATCAGGAAGTCGCCACGTATCTGAGCAACAAAAAGCGTCGGGAAATCATGAAGATCGAGGACGACGCCGGACTTAATGTGCAGGTTACCGGCAGCGACAGCTTGTTTCCCGAGCACTTGGAAATTGACTTGCGAGACGATGAGGGTCGCGAGATCAAAATGCCGGGGGCGTAACTGCCCGACCCCTACCAAACGTTGAGTTTGACCTGGTTATTCGCCAGGTCGTGGCGTTCTTCTGCAGTGACGAGAAAAACGACGTATGACACTTTCCGAGACCATCCTGCAATTCGGCACCGGACGCTTTCTGCGGGCGTTCGTGGACCGCTTTGTGCAGCGGGCTAATGACGAAGGCCAGGAGGTTGGCCGCGTGGTCGCCGTGCAGTCGACCGGTAGCGAACGGGCGGAACTGCTGGGCGGAAAGGGAAAAGGGTATCACGTTCTCGTCCGTGGTTATGAGGATGGCCAACTTGTCGAGCGCGTGGACGAAGTCAAGTCGATCAGCCGCGGATTGGTGGCGGGGACCGAGTGGCCGAAGGTGTTGGAAGTCGCGCGGTCACCCCACCTCAGGTACATCGTCAGCAACACAACCGAGTCAGGCTACACGCTGGATTCGGCCGATGGGCTAAGTTCTGCTCCGCCGGCGACCTTTCCGGCGAAGCTCACTCGCGTTCTGTGGGAGCGCTATCAGGCCGAGCAGCCGCCGGTAATTATCCTGCCCTGCGAACTTATCGAGCGAAATGCCGAGAAATTGCGGGACTTGGTGCGGCAGCAGATCCTGGCCTGGCAGCTCCCTGTGACCTTTGAACCTTGGGTGACGGAGGAGTGTGTCTGGCTGAACAATCTGGTTGACTGCATGGTGACGCGAGCCCCGACGGATCATTCGCTCACCAACGAGGACCCGCTGCTGATCCATGCCGAGCCCTACGCTTTATGGGCTATTCAGCAGCCGCCGGTTCGTCGGGCCGGCGAATCAGGAATTATCCATCTCGGTAGCCGCTTTTTGGACCACCCGATCAAGCTGTTCGATCATCCGGCGATTCAGTTGGTCGATGAGCTGTCGCCGTATTATCTGCGCAAGGTGCGGATGCTCAACGGCGTGCATACGGCGATGGTGGGGAAGTATTTGAAGAGCGAGTTTAAGACGGTGCAAGAGATTTTGGCCGACAAGGAAGCCGCCAGGTGGGTCCGCGGCTTGCTCTATGAGGAGATTGTTCCCACGATTGCCTACCGCATCGGTGGCGTGGCCGAATTCGCTGACCAGACCTTCGACAGGCTCCGAAATCCATTTCTTTCCCATTTGCTCAGCGACATTGCCGCAAATCACGAAGACAAAGTGAGAGTTCGACTAGAGCCGACGTTCGAGGAGTATCAAAAGTTGTTTGGGAAAATTCCACCGCGACTGGCCGAGGCAATGGGGAAGAAATAGGAATTCAGAAATCTCAAATCTCAAACAAATTCGAACGTGGAAATGGGAATCGATTTCCCATTTCAGCTTTTCACCTTTCATGATTGTTTGGGATTTGAGATTTCTTGCTTTTCTTCACCGCATCTACGTGGCCAAGACTCCCTTGTGCGTTCGCAATCTCTGCAAATGCGGCTCGTCGAGAATCTGAAAGGGTGACGCGAGCGGTTGCCAGCGTTCTCCGTGCTGGCTGATGAGCCCATCGTCGATAGGACCGAGGCGACCACCTGCGAGTTGCAGGTAGGGAACTTGGGCTGGGTCGAGGTCCATCAGGCGACAAACCGTGGCATCGACGGCAGCGGGATTCGTGCCGATGACGATCAGACCCATTGTTTTCTTGGTTCCCATAATGGGGCCATCCCCTTCCATGCAGTCGATGCCGTCGACGATAGCGATGGTTCGAGGCAGCGAGGCGTTGATGTCGAAGACCGTCTCTGGAATTCCGTTGTGGTGCAGCACGTTCTTCGGCCAACCGTACTTGATACCGGGAATGGTGCCGTAAAGGTTCTTCATCGCCGCGGTGACGCCGACCCAGTGGTGCGTCTTCATTTTGGGAAGCGAGACGACGACATCCGCTTCGGCTACGCCGCGGGGAAACCAAAACCCCGCCAGCTTGCTGGCCTTGCCCCGATTCACGACCCAGGCAACTTCCTGATAGTTGAGGTCCGCGAAAGGGAGCTTCGCCGAGTCGAGCGCTTCCCGCACGCCGGATTCCGCCAGCGCCATATCGGTGTCACGAACGTGCCCGGGCGCTTCGCCGACAGTGACGCTCGCCCCCCAGCCGCGAAAAACTTCGGCGGCGGCGAGGATGATGTCAGGATGGGTCGTCATGTGCGGCGCTTCTCGCGACGGCTCCACCATATTCGGTTTGAGCAGAACATTCTTCCCTTGGAGCGTGTCTGGCGCGACTCCGCCGGCAATCAGTCCGTCTCGAATCGTCTGCACCAGCGGCCCGCCATAAGTCTGGTTCTTCGCCACAAACACACTCGCCCGCTGCTTCAGCCACTGCCGCACGGTTCGTGCCCCCACAATCCCTGTCGCAACGAGACCTGCGCCGGCCAGGAGAGCGCGGCGGGAGATGCGGGCAGGAGGGACGGCGGAGAAGGGCTTGGAGGACATGGGGAAGGGGTCAGGAGACAGGGGTCAGGAGACAGGGGGCAGGACCGATGGCTGCGAGAGTCAGTAGGGATAGTTTGTGGGGCGAGTTGTCGTGGGATTGCACTTGCTGGGCCGCCGCCTCCAGCCACTTCGAGGAATCCGATAATTGCACTCCATGAGCGGCAAGTCCCAACAACCCCCAAGCCAACGAAGCAGGGGTGGTCTCTCTCGACAACGCGTTCTTGAGCCATGCAACCGACTTGGCAATGCGGCTGCCTTGGTCCGGTTCGCCAGCCAATGCGAGCAGTGCGATGCCCGTGGGCTGAACATGCGGGCGCAGTACCTGGCCGAGAACCGTGGTATTACCGTAGTTGCAACCGCCGGAGGGAAGCTGCCGGTCGAGGAGGAGAGTGATCCCCACGCGGGTTCGCGGATTAATGCCATTGCCGGTTGCTTTGAGGGCGAGAATGTGAAACGCCGTTGGCTCAATCCAGGAATGGGTCCCCTCGGCCCATGACCAGCCGACAAGCTGGGTGTTGTGCCCCATGTCGTTGGTCTGCTCCATGGCCTTTCCTTTGGACGCCAGAATCCAATGCACGGCCCGGTCGATTTTAGCCGCATACGCTTGCTTGTCATACGCCAGCCATGCGAGCACCGCCAAACTAGTTGGCCATTTGGGATCGGGCTCCTTTTCGCGAACGCCGACGGAGCCGTCCGCGGATTGAATGCTGGCGAGGAAGTCGACGGCAAGCTTCGCGGATTCATGCTTGCCGTGCACCAGGAGTGTTAGTGCAGCAATTGCCGATGATTCCGTTGCCGGCGCAGACTGAGGCGCGTACCCAATCACCGGGTTCTTCTCGAGAGCGCCAATCACTTGGTTAAGCCACATGAGTGCGTCATCCAGTGCCCACCACTCACTCCAATCGTCCCCACTCATCGTCCCGCATCAAACCTCGGCGGCGGTTGCGACTGGATGATTTCAGCGATTTGAGCGGCAGTGATGTTCGGCTTCGGTGTCCCTTGCCCGCGAAAGATTGTGAGCTTGTGCTGTCGGGCGTAAATCTCCCTCCGGGTGCGGCCTTGCGGAGCATCGGGCCACGGTCCCTTCAGTTCTTCAAACTCAAAGAGTAGCGGAGCAACGCGGCGGATGTAATTCCAATATGCGCGATTGTCCGTTTGCAAGACGACCAAACCCTGCGGTGCTAGCGAGCGGTGGACCAGCGACAGGAACTCCGGCGTGATGAGCCGTTTGTAGGCCCGCTCGCTGTCCTTATACGGCTGGGGATGATACAGGTGAATCTCCTGAATGGTCCCTGGCCCGGCGTACTGTTCCAGGAACTCAAACGCCCCAATCACCGCCAGCCTCACGTTGAAAAGGCCCCGCTGATTGGCTCGCTTGGTGGCGTAGCGAATCACCAGCGGCAGGATGTCACATCCCAGATGATCGCATTCCGGGTGGCGCAATGCACTGCTGATGACAAAACGCCCATTGCCGCATCCCAGGTCCAGAATGATCGGCGCGGTTCGGCCAAACAGGGATTGCCATTCTAGCGGCCCCGGCGGCGGCAGCTTCTTGAGCGCGGTCTTGGCCCACTGCTCCGGCGGCAGCACGGTGCCGGGGATGGGGATGCCAAAGTCGGTTTCCGAATCATCCATATGCTGGCATAAGGGGTCGGGAGGAGTTTTCGCGGGTGTGCATGCCAGCGTAGGGGGAGATACCTGCCGCGAAAACCCCTCCCGACCCCGTCCGCTCTGGAAACTGAGGTAGCTCGGAACCCCCCAGTCGGGACATAATTCAAACCAAGCCGCCAAGGAATCGCGGCCCGCATTGGATTTGGTCAAGGAGGACATGATGGCTGCTGCAACCGTTGCGTTAAGACCGGCGACCTCGCGCTGGCCCCTCTGGCTGAGCCGGTTGCATTCGTGGTGGTTCATCGCTCAGGTCGGGGCGAACCTGATTGCCACCTGGTTTATCGTGCGGCTGATGTTTGATGGGGATTGGCCGGATATGGGCATCGGGCTCTTGCTCGGGCAGGGATTTCTGCTGAGTCTCTGGCTGGCACTGGGAGGTTTGCCCAATGTGGCCCGCTTCGTCACTGTCCTGCTGGTTACGCTCGCCGCAGCACTGGTTGTTGGCGATCAATCCTCGATGGAATCGAATCTCGTCTCCTGGGTGGAACAGGCCAGTCAGGTTTTCATCGTCTGCTTCTTCATGGTCCTGCTGTTCCACGGATTGCTCCTGCCGCTCCGCTGGCTGCTGGGCTGGCGCCTCGATTTCGATACGGCTTACCATGCCCGCGAGAAGGCCGGCCGATATCAAGTTGGTATCGTCCATTTTCTGGGTTGGACGACGTTCCTGGCAATTCCTTGCGGCATCGTGCGCCTGATCGAGGAGGATTCCGCTGAAATCGCAACGACCTGTCTGACGGTCTTTGCAATGACGCTTCCCATTGCCGCTTCCTTTGCACTGGCTATCGTCGGAAGGAAACGATGGCGCTGGACGTTCGTCGCCCTGGCCCTCTTTGGCATCATGTGGACGGCGGAGACCTTCCTTCCCAACCTCGACTTGATCGTTAATGAAAGCTTTCTAAAGTTCAATCTGGGAATCGTGGCCGCGGTGGCGGGAAATCTGGTTGTGCTCCGCCTCTTGGGACTGAAATTGTTCTCGGTTGCGGAGCAGCCCGCTCCAGGGAGTGCCCAGCGGGAGATTCCCGTCAAATCGCCCCATTTTCAACTTCAGCCGACCATGCGTACCACCGTGGACGCGGCGGCCGGATCGTAAGAATGGCCGTTCCCGTATGATAGAATGGAACCATGCGATCTCTCCCCTCCAGTCCAGCCGCTGCCGAAGAAATGACTCCGGCGGAATTGCCTCCGGCTTCTCGGCGGCAGATACCGGCCTGGGTGATGTCGTTCCTGCTCCACTTCAGCGTCTTCACCGCGGCTGCCTACTTCATCCACGATACGCCACGCGGCATTGCCGGGGTGGAAGAGGGGAAAGAAGCCGGCATCGTGCTGGTCAGCAGCAACCACGGGAAAAAGGAATACTTCGACAGCGAAGGGGGTGGCGGGCTACTCACCGAATCGGCGTCGGATAGTTCTGGAGCGCCAACTTCCGCGGGCACGCCGTTTCCCAGTGCCGAGGAACTCCCCAAAACGGCCGGCCCGCAACTTCCGTCCAATCAGGGACTTCAAGGAAAAGGCGCACTGCCGACCGAACTTCCCGGCGCGGGAGGAATGAAAGGGAGCGGCCCGGGCCTTCCTCGTGGCAAAGGGACTGGCACGAAAGCAATCACGCAAGTTTTTGGCGTTCAGGGGGAAGGAAATCGCTTCGTCTACGTCTTCGACCGCTCCGGCAGCATGGAAGGGGCACCGCTTGATGCCGCCAAACAGCAGCTTATCGCCAGCCTGGAAAGTCTTGACAAGGTCCACCAGTTTCAAATCATTTTTTACAATCAAGAACCTCGCATCATGCAACTCATCCCCGGCCAGCCGGCGGGCATGGAATTTGCCAATGACGCGGGTAGGACGAAAGCCGAGTCTTTCATCGGCAGCATCCTGGCGGACGGCGGCACGCGGCACATGGAAGCTCTCGAACTGGCCCTCCGCCTCGGTCCCGACGTGATTTTCTTTCTGACCGATGCCGAGGACCCTCAGCTTTCCGCCACCGAACTCGCCCGCATCCGCCGCCTGAACAGCGGCACCAGCATCAACGCGATTGAGTTCGGCTCCGGCCCTCCCAGCGGTGGCCAGAATTTTCTCAAACGCCTGGCGGAGCAAAATCACGGCAATTACGGATACGTGGATACTTCCAAGCTATAACTCTCCTCGATGCAATTGCACTTCCTAATTCCGGTGGTGACGATCTTCACGCTGGCGGTTTCGCGCCTAGTGAATTGTTCCGCCGAAGATACCGTCACCTTCCTCGCCGGCAAAGACGCCAAGACTCGCACAAATCGAACCGGGGAAATTGTCGAGTACACGGGCGAGACATTGCAAATCAAAGCCTCCTCCGGACGGACGGAGAATATTCCCGCAGAGCGAGTGATCGATATTCGCACCCAGTGGATTCCCGTCCACGAGCGGGGAGATGCCCTTCGTGCCGAGGGGAAATTGGAAGAAGCCATCGCTGCCTACAAGCAGGCCAAACGGGATGAGCCGCGGGCGTGGGTGCGGCGGAAAATCATGGCCGCGCTGGTGGCCTGTTATGCGGAGACTTCGCGATTTGATCTTGCCGGTGATGAATGGCTGGCGATTGTGGCCAGCGATTCTTCCACCATGCATTACGACGTGATCCCCATCGCCTGGCAAACATTGCCGCCGGACGAAGCACTGCTGACCCGAGCGGCAGCGTGGCTCCTTAGCAAAGCTCCCCCGGCTCAAGTCCTGGGAGCAAGTTGGCTGCTGGGGGGAGCGCAGCGGAGCGAGGCAACGGCGGCTTTAGATGGCCTGGTGACCAGCAAAACCGTGGACCCGCGGATCCGCTCTCTGGCACAAATCCAGCTCTGGCGGACGAAACTCGTGTCTGCAAAGTTGGACGAAGTGCAGCGGTGGCAAGCAACCGTCGAGCAGATGCCGCGCGAGGTGCGGGCCGGAGGCTATTTTGTCATTGGAGAGGGGCTGGCCCGCTTGGATCAGTCGGAAGGGGCGGCATTGGCGTTTCTCCGCATTCCGCTCGTCTATAACCAACAGCGCATGATGGCAGCCGACGCCCTGCTGGCGGCAGCGAAACAGCAGGAAAAACTAGGGCACCGCGAAGAGGCTGCCGGCCTCTACCGCGAAGTCGTCAGCGGGTATAGTCGAACCTTGGCTGCCGGGGAAGCCAAGGCAAAATTGGAACCAAAATAGACCGTCACCCAAATGGCGTGGCGGGCATTGTCCGCGGGACCTACAAGGAGGAGTGCGTGCAGAAGGTTTTCTTGGTAATTCTCGCGGCGTCACTAATCATCGCGGCTAGTCTGCTCGTCCCCACGACCGCATCCGCCCAGGAAAAGGGTGTCGGCGCCAAAGTGACCGCTCCGACCGATGACAATACTCCTGCTGGGGCCGAGCCAGCTGCGCAGCAGAAAGAGCAGAAGGGATTTTTTCAAATCTTGTTTTCGGGCGGACTGATCGGCATCGTCATCATGCTGGTGCTGATTGGCCTCTCACTGACGGCGGCTTACCTGGTGTTTGAGAACGCGCTCAGTGTCCGCAAGACGGAGATTATTCCGCCGGGTCTGTCCGAGCAAGTCCGCGATCTGGTCACTGCCGGGCAATATCCCCAGGCCATCAAGGTCTGTCGCGACAAGCCCTGTTTTCTGTCGTTCGTTCTGCTCTATGGCTTGAACGAAGTGGACAGCGGCTGGAGCGAAGTGGAGAAAGCGACGGAAGACGCACTCGGCGAGCAATCGGCCCGGCTGTTCCGCAAAGTCGAGTACCTGTCAGTGCTTGGCAACATCGCGCCAATGGTCGGTCTGCTGGGGACGGTCACGGGAATGCTCATGGCCTTTAAGCAGGTGGCGGAATCCGCAGGGAACGCTGGTGCTTCGCAACTGGCGGACGGAATCTATCAGGCTCTCGTCACCACCGTCGTGGGTTTGATTATCGCGATTCCATCACTCGGAGCATTTGCCATTTTTCGCAATCGGGTTGACCAGTTCGTGGCCGAAGCGGCCTACGCCGCCCAGCACGCGCTCGCTCCCCTCAAGCGAGGTTTTATAGCCGCCAAGGCACCGCCACCTCCACCTCCACCGCCTCCACCAAGAGCAGCAGGAATCAAGTCATGAAGCAAGGACGTAGCCGCACGCGGCCCGCGTGCCGGCTTCCGCAAAGTGCGAGGCCACTCAAGAAGGCAAACACGCGAGGCCGCGTGTTGCCACGAGGGACCCCTCCATGAAAATTCCCAACTTCAGCAAGGGTGGGGATGTTGGCTTTAACATGACGCCGATGATCGACGTCGTGTTCCTGCTCATCATTTTCTTCCTCGTTTCCAGCCACCTCGTCAAACAAGAGCTCCAATACAAGCTGCCGCTGCCGAGGGCACAAAGCGGACTGAAGGACCAACCTGGCGAGAAGCCGCGTCTAACGATCAACGTGCTGGCAGACGGCACCCTATTATTCGCCGGCCGCAGTGTGACTGCAGAGGAACTGCGAACAGGACTGGCCGAGCGGCAGCAGGACCTGGGCAAAGACGTGGAAGTCCGCATCCGCGGCGATCGCAGCACTGCCTACAAACACGTCGAGCCAGTAATGCTGTCGTGCGCCAAGGCGGGAATCTGGAATGTATCGTATTCGGTGCTGGAAAAGAAATGAGGAGGGAAATGACTAAATCCTAATGACTAAATCCTAATGACTAAATCCTAATGACTAAATCCTAATGACTAATTTCTAATGTCTCAATTTCTGCCTACTGCCTACTGCCTACTGACCACTGCCTACTGACCACTGCCTACTGACCACTGCCCCCCGCCCCCCATGCGTCGCCCCAGCACCTATACCGACCGTCGCACACCGGTGGATCTGCAACTGACGCCGATGATCGACTGCGTTTTTCTGCTGATGGTCTATTTCATCTGGTCGAGCAGTTTCACCATCGCGGAACAATCGCTACCGAGCCAGCTTTCGGCTTCCACCGGCAGCGGAGTCCCTTCCAGCGAAACGCCGCCCCCCCCCGAAGCTGACTTTGAAGATGTCGTCGTCCGCATTCTGTGGCAAGGTTCGGCTCCGACCTGGACCGTCAACGATTCCCCGGTCCCTTCTCTGGCTGCCCTCAAACAGTCCCTCGCTCAAGTCGCCCGCATCAAACGGGATGCCCCCGTTATCCTTCATCCCGACCCCGACGTCCCTCTCGGCAACGTCATCGAGGTCTACGACCTCTCACAAATCGTCGGTTTTGAGAAGATTCAGTTCGCAGTATCTCTGTAGCCAAACAAGATGCCAGAACCGATGCTAACACCGTTCTGACTCGTGTAATCGGTCCCGCCCCTGGCCAAAAAAATGATTGACATTTCTTTCCCATTCGCTAAAATCGCGCCTGTCCAAAGGCAGGGGGAGTTCTCCCTCTGAAAAGCAGGTAAAAATTCTCTTCGAAGGCGATGTCGTGCGGAAACTGCTGCGATTCTGGGAAAAAACGCTCCGTCTCTTGGGGTTTGCCTATGCCCCTCCCCCCTCTCAAGATTAACACAAGAATTCCACCGCGCCATCGTGCGCTCTTCGCGAAGAGTTTGGAGGACCGTTCGCTGCTTGCTGCGGCAGTAGGCGTTTTCACTCCGGAAGCGAACTACCACGTTTTGGAAGGTTCCCCGGCGAGTTTTTACTTGACGCTCAGCGAATCTGTTCCGGCATCGGTGACCGTCGCTTGGCGCACCGTTGCTGGAACCGCAACGGAAAACGACGATTATGAAGGGAAATCGGGAACGGTCGTGTTTCCTGGAGGTGTAAGCCAGACCGGCGTCTCTGTCGCCACCTACCTCGATTCGGTAATGGACGCCTCGGAAACATTTTCGCTCGTGATCGAAAGCGTAGCGTCGAGCGCCAGTGTGAGCATCTCCAACAGTGCCGCCACCGTCACCATCGACGACTGCCAGCCAACCGGAACCAGCGGGGGGACAGGCGGTGGTACCAGCGGCGGCACAGGCGGGAGCGGCACTACGGGAGGAGGCACCGGTGGCAGCGGTGGAACGGGAGGTACGACGGGTGGGGGTGCGAGCGGAGGTAGCACCGGGGGGACCGGAGGAACCACGGGGGGCGGTGCCGGCGGAACCGGCGAGCCTCCCGTTCAGAATGGCCCGACAATTACCTATCGCGTTGACCGTCTGGACGATGCGGTGGAGGGAATCTCGCAAGGACGCTTCAAAGTTTCCAGGCCCCTGGAAAGCACCCCGCCGCAGATCGTTTACTTTCGGTTTGCTCCCTCTTCCCTGGCGCTCATGAACAACCTGGCGGAAACGATCCCCGACGCGGACTATGTTCCGAGCACCTTCCCGTATCAGATTCCGTTCGCCTCCGGCCAATGGGAGTCGATTATCTACATCGGGGCGTATGCGGATAACGTGGAGGAATCGCCGGAGTCCGTGACCCTGGAATTGCTGACCTATGCAGCACCGGGAGCCGGGCCGGTCCCCTACTTGCTGAACGCGAATCATGCCAGTGCAACTCTGACCATCAAGGACGCGCCGCTGGTCACGCTCGGCAATGCGTCAATGAGCGAAGGGGACACGGGGAGTCAAAATGTCACCATTCCCCTCTCCTTGCAATTCGCCGTCGCCATCGACATTACGGTGGAAGTGAAGACGACCGACGGCACCGCCTTGGAAAGCGACCAAGATTACGTGGGAGGAACCAAAACCGTCGTGATCCCCGCAGGCCAGACACAGCCCGCCACGCCGCTAACCTTTCAGGTGAAGGGAGACGACAAGGTCGAACCCGACGAGAAATTCACCGCCAAGATTCTCGCCGCCGGTGCTTGCCGGATTGACGCCGCCAACATCGCCGAAATCACGATTCAAAACGACGATTATGCGCCAGACCTCAACGGAGTTCCGACGACGCCTTATTCCTGGAGTGAAGGGGAACAGATCACTCTGAACATCGCCAGTAGGGATAACGATACTTCCTGGACGAACGTGAGTTATACGATTACGGGAACACCGCCTGGCTCGCTTCATATCTACGGTAACGCTCAAGGCTACTGGCTAACGGGACGTCTTAATTTTCTCGCCTTCGCCGATACTCCCTACTCCATGACGGTGGTGGCGACGGATGCGAGTGGCAACAGCAACTCTAAGACTTTTACCGCAACGGTTAGCAACACCGGGTTCAGCGAGTTGACTGCGGTCGAGGTTCATTATCGCGATTATGGTTTTGGCACTTCCTACGATACTTCCAACCATATTACGGCTACTACACCCACGTTGACTGCCTGGACAGTCAGCGACCAGAATTGGATCAGGATCACCACTGCGACCAATCCGGCGGACGCCGAAGACACCGGCTTGATTCGTCCATCTGACTTTCAAATCGAATTCGAGCCAGGTGCGTTTGCGACGGGAACAGGCACCTCGATGCACCGCCTCACAGGCGATTCAGGTCTGATCTCGTTGAAACTGGACTTGAATCTCGATGGAGCTTTTGGGCCGGGGAGCACGACGCAGTCGATCCTCGTATCGGCTGCCAATTTCAGCGGTGCCCTGATTCCCCACCGACGTATCGCAGACGGTCCCATCGAACCCGTCGCATTTCCGCTGCGCGATTATGAACGAATGGAAGTCTTTGGAACGTTCGGTTTCGAGCTAACGGGACCACGCACCAATAGTATCACGGAACCGAATCCGACTTACGCTTCCTTCGCGGCAAACTCTTCGCTATTTCGCTATGAAATGCGAAACGAGGGGATCTTTGACCAAGTCACCAGGTCCGGTCCGGGGACCACCTTTAGCCGCAAGATGCAGGGGACGGATGCGAGCTACGAGTCCGCGACCGTCCGGTTTTACTACGACACGAATGATAACGGGTCGTATGACTCGGATGAACTGAAGATTGAGAAGTCGGGGATTCAAATTCGCGAAGCCTCCGTCATTACGCTGAATGTCTCTTACTCGGATGCGATACTTAACTTTGACCAGAGTTATGCCGAGACCGCCATTGTTCTGGCGGGGTACATGGCCCTTCAACGTGACACGCTTACCGATTGGCGATCCCTCATTGATTTTCGCATCGGCAACGTCGCCCAGTTCCCGGCCGGCGGCCGTGATCCGATTATCAATCAAACCGACGCCCTACAGTTCACATCTACTCTTGGGACAGATCTAATTTTTGTGAAAAACATCGCTCTACCGGATGGAGGCGGAAATGATGATGGTACTTTGGGGCTTACCCAAAGATTCCAGCACTCGTCTGTAATTGAGTTTAATCGAGGTGACGCATCCAAGCTGGGTAACGTGATTATTCATGAATATGGCCATCAGTTGGGCTGGGGCGACATTTCCGGTCCCAATTGGGGCCAGACTTACGATCCCAATTATGCCGAAAACATCATGTTTTTTGCGTGGACGAACGCAAGATCACTTTCCAAGGCGCAAGCCGAGCATTTCGAACAGCGGTAGTATATTTGTATGGAGATGCAATCAGTGGCAACGAACCCTATACCAGGCGTGTTATTTTGCTGCCTCGCGTTCTTTTTGTCAGTCCGTGGGGAAATCGCATCGATTGCCAATGATTCCGTGCTGAGTCGTGAAGAATCGATCGGAGCCATATTCATGGCGTCTGATTCCGAGTTCAAGGTACTGATGTTCGTCAATCCAGCGGTATTGCCGACTTTGCGAAGGATGGTCCATTTATATCCCGATCTGCCGGCGCATGTAGCTTGGTCGGCAATCGGCTGCACGGGGACCGAGCGCGATGTGAATTACATGCGAAAAATTCTGGAAAAAGACTCGCGAGGAGAACACGCTCCTCGCAAGGCGGTTTTCGCCGATTGGGCTATCCACCGGCTCGGGTTGCTCGCGCGTCGCGATGTGCCGGGAGCGAGGAAATTGCTCGCGGAAATTCAGCAACCGGCATTTTGGGAAGGGGAACCGATTCATCTTTACAAGGGAGATCGGGCGGACGTTCGCGCGGAGGACGAAATTCAAGCCCTGATCCTCAACACGATGGGGTTTGCCAAGGAACCGGGAATTACGGAGAGATTCGAGAGGATTTGCTCGCAGCTCAAAGATCCAGTGAGGCTCGACCATTGGCAGCATCGAGCGCATGTCGGTCTGTGGTTGAAAGTCGGGAAGGGCCTGGACCAAATCGAGAAGAAAGGCCTGGACGTGTCGAAGCGAGACGACTGTCTCTTACATTACAACTTGATTCCCGCGGACAAACGGCA
This sequence comes from uncultured Pirellulaceae bacterium, assembly GCA_964444865.1. GTDB lineage: Bacteria > Planctomycetota > Planctomycetia > Pirellulales > Pirellulaceae > SXOA01. The sequence continues at coordinate 36,205 of CAYUJE010000004.1, forward strand.
ATTGCTGGGACTCTCTTCGGCGCCCAAACTCTCGGAATTGGGGCGATTTAGAGGTGCCTGGAATGCCAGAAAAACTCAGGGAGCTCCGCGACTGCGAGTCCTTTCCAATGAGGAGTCGAACTCCTTGATTCTTGAAGCCCGGGAGGAGTATAAGCGGCTTGCGGCTTTAGTGACCCAGAAGGATGTCAGGACATTTCGAGTCTCGGTGATGTCCAAAGGGGAAATATTGGACCGCCAATACCGCCACGAAGAGATGTCTCGCGCGGAAATAACGCGTCTGGAAACCGATCTTGGTCAATTGCAGAAAAAGGAACGCGAAATAATAGAATTTCTCTCCGCCGCCCCCCCCGAGGCCGTGGATGCCGTGGCTTCCCTCGAAACGGACGCTGGAGACTATTCCGACTTGTTCAGTGACATCGTTGTCGTCAGTTGGAAGCTCAAGGGAACTGAAGCAATCGGAAAGAGAATCCTCGCAGACAAACTTAACTACTATCCAACTCTTGCGGAGGACGACAATTTGATGGTTGTCATGAAGAAGAAGGGCGGAAAGTGGTACTGGAATCCCTTTGGCTGGTAGTCAGGAGAGTGCGTCGCGGGCTCCCCTCTTCCTGGCGCGAGAGCGCAGTGCTGTGAAGCCGGCGAGGTCTCGCCAGTCGCAGCCAATAGGGGAATTTTCTGGCGAAAAAACACGGCCGATCGAGCATGGTAATTCGCCTTGGGAGCAAGCTGACGGCCGCAATCGGGCGGGTCGTGGTGACGCAAAAAAACTTCTGGATTTTTTGCGGAAGGGGACTGGACTGTGCCAATCGAAGAGTATACAGTTGTTCTAATTGGCGGACTGGCTGCGAGACTCCTTGCAGGGGAGGCGCGGCGACAGATCTTTGACATCCCGGTTGTTTTGCGTCCTAGTTCCCAAGCTCTGCTGGGGAACGCAAGATCGGAAGCTCTGCTTCCTAATCGCGAAGCGGAGCTTCGGCACGGACGTTCCCGAGCGGAGCTTGGGAATGAGGGGAAAGGGCGAGAGTCGCGGGCTACGCAAAACCCCTCAACCGAGGAGGGTGGTGATGCAAAACTCCGCAGGACTGTTTTCGCAAGTGATGAAACAGTATGCACTTGCGAATTCCCGCGAGCCGAGTTTTGCATCACGAAAAAAATCAGGGAGGGGCATTTGAAGGGCGCATTTTGGATTGGGGTGGGAGCCGGTTGGATCGTGGTCCTGGCCGAGTGGAGTATCAGCCAGCTCACGCTGGCCGCTCGCCGGATGGGGGGTGGAAGCTTACCGTTGACTCTGCGGCCTCGGCAAACTCTGCCGCAATTTCCCACTGTGAACGACTCGCGCGTCGGAATTGTTCCCAACCGCCAAAGCCGCCGATGAAGAAGAAGCGCGGCCATGTCGGCATTCGGCGGTGGTGCGCAAGGGGAGTCTGCTGCTAGCACTGGTTTTGACACCAGTCTGAAGCGCAAGCGAAGGGAACTTATCCATTCCGATGGATGTCTGTTCTTCGCTTGCGCTTCAGGCTGGTGTCTGAGCGAACAGCAAATCTATTAGCAGGGAAGTTGATTATGCGGCACACGACGCTGCGCGGCTGGACTTTTCTTTCCACCTTGGCGGGAACCCTCGCCTGTTCGGCAGTGGCCTTCGCCCAGGATTCGGTGGCCGGTGCAGCGGCTGCTGCGGGGAAAATCCCTACCAAGAATTTATTGGATGTGATGTACGACGGTGGGCCGCTGATGTATCCCATTGGGATCTGCTCGTTCGTGCTGTTCGTTTTCGTCTTTGAACGGTTCATCGCGCTGCGCCGCGGCCGGGTCATTCCGCGGCCGTTCGTGAAACGGATTCTGGAACAGCTCAAGGAAGGGCAGCTCGACCGCGAGAAGGCCCTGCAACTTTGCGACGAAAACCGCAGCCCGGTGGCGGTCGTGTTCGCCGCTGCCGTGAAAAAATGGGGGCGGACCTCGGTGGAGGTGGAACAAGCCATCCTGGATGCCGGCGAGCGAATCACCAATCAATTGCGGCGGCACTTGCGGCTGTTCAGCGGAATTTCGCAGGTGAGCCCCCTTTTGGGCCTGTTGGGGACGGTGGTCGGCATGATCAGTGCCTTCAATGCCATTTCCTCCTCCGATGCGATGGGGCAGCGCGAGCTTTTGGCCGGCGGCATCGCCCAAGCCCTGCTCACCACCGCCGCCGGCATGATTGTCGCTATCCCCGCTCTGATGGCCTACCTGTTCTTCGTCAGCCGCGTGGACGGACTGATCACCGAAATCGATTCCCACGGCCAACAACTTGTTGAACTGATTAGTGCCGACGGCCTTGCGAATCGGTCAGCATCCACAAGGTCCAAGTCCAAGGCCGCGTAGTCAGGGGTCAGGGGTCAGGGGTCAGTAAACAATTCTCATTAGACATTAGTCATTAGGATTTTAGCCATTCCTCTCAAAACCTCCCAAGACGACGAGATGCCGGCGATCAATTTGACGCCCATGCTCGACATTGTCTTCAACCTGATCATCTTTTTCATGGTCGGGACGAGGTTCGTGGATGCCGAGAAAAAAGTGGATGTGAAGGTGCCGCAGGTCAAGCACTCCGAAAATATGTCCGCGGTCCCCGACAAGCGGCTGGTGAATGTTTATCAGGGGGGCGGCATCTCGCTCGACGGACGCGACCTGACACTCGATCAACTCGTTTCCCAACTTGGCAGCGACCGGCGGCAGAACCCGGAGATGGCCATCACCATTCGCGGGGATGCCAAGAGTGATTTTCAACACGTGGCAGCCGTCCTCGCCGCATGCAGCAGCGCGGGAGTTAAGAACGTCGGCATATCGATGAGCCCCGATGGCAGCAAGAATGTTGCCACTCGCGGTTCGAAAACGAAAAATCTGTAATCCGGAGGCCCGTGTGCAGTTGTTTGTGGAGAGCTCGCTTCTCGCCAGCGCCAGCATCGCCCCCGGCCGTGCACTGGCGATGATTCTGGCGGTCGGCCTTGGCGTTCTTACGGTCGGCCTGGGGATCCTGATGTGGACTCGCTGGGGACAAGCCCGCCCGATTGCCAAGTGCGCCGGACTTTCCCTCTTTGCCCACTTGCTTCTCCTCTGCTATTGCTACGGCACCCGGGTCTTCTTCGAAGCTCCCGGCCGGGCGACGGCGGACGGCACCATCAACGTCCGGATTGAGGACGTGACGGACGAAGAAGAATCCGCACCGGAATCAACGGCGGATACCAAGGAGTTGCCCAAGGTTGAAGCGGCAGAAGAAGTACCAAAGCATGAAGCTGCCCCACCGCTCGTGCCCGCTGAGGTCAAGCCTCCCGCAGTACCGCCGCAACCGAAGGCAGAGCCCAAGCCCAAGGTCGAAGTGGCGAAGGCAAAGCCGCCGCTCCCTCCCGAGCAAGAGCCATCGCCGGCGAAAGAGCCTGTCAAGGAACCCGAAGAAAAGGTGTTAGTCGCCGAGAAGCCGCTGCCACGAGAGACCACCACTGAAATCGCGCGGACCGAGGTTGTTCGCCCGGCACCGACTGCAGAGATGGCTGTCGCTGAACCACTACCCAGCCCTAACACCATGCCCGTGATGGTCGAGACCTTGCCCGTATCTGCTCCGGCGATTCCGCGGCGGGCGGGAGATGGCAGCGAAATGCCGGCGATGCTCCGCTCGCGTGTTTCGGATCGCCTGAAAATCGCGCAGCGTCACGGCGGAAGTGTCACCACTGAGGCAGCAGTGAATGCGTCACTGGATTGGATGGCGGCGAACCAGTCAGCCGACGGACGCTGGGACGCCGACCTGCATGGGGCCGGGCGAGAAGTCAAAATCATGGGGCATGACCGGGGAGGAGCGGGCAAGAACGCAGATACCGGTATCACGGGACTGGCGCTATTGGCCTTTCTCGGAGCCGGCGAGTCCCATCTGGAAGGAAAGCATCGCGAGAATGTGCAGCACGGCCTGGAGTTCCTGCTCGACAGTCAGGCCGCGGACGGCAGTTTGGCGGGCGAGTCGGAGTTGTTTGCGGCGATGTATTGCCACGGCATTGCCACGCTGGCCCTGAGTGAAGCGTATGCCCTGACGGGGGACGAGCGACTCAAGCAGGGAGTGCAGAAAGCCATCGCCTACTCGGTTCGCTCGCAGCATTCCGCGGGGGGCTGGCGCTATCGGCCAGGGGACACCGGCGATCTCAGCCAGTTCGGCTGGCAGGTGATGTCGCTCAAGAGCGCGGAAATGGCAGGGATTCCGATTCCCGCGGAGACGCGCACGCGAATGGTCCGCTTCCTGCGAAGCTGCTCGTCCGGCGAGCGCGGGGGCCTCGCCAGCTATCGCCCCGGCGACCGCACCAGCCGCACCATGACCGCGGAAGCCCTCTGCTGCCGCATCTTCCTGGCTGCGGAAGACAGCCCTGCCGCCCAGGCGGAAGCTACTAAGTTTCTGATGGAAGAGGTTCCGTCGCGCGAATCGGTCAATCTCTATTACTGGTATTACGGCACAGTCGCCATGTTCCAGCGTCAGGGACAAGATTGGGACGACTGGAATGTTGCCATGCAGCGAGAACTCCTCGCCCGCCAGCGGCACGACGGCAAGCTCGTGGGGAGTTGGGACCCGGACAACCTCTGGGGAAACTACGGCGGCCGCGTCTATAGCACGGCAATGGCTACGCTTTGCTTGGAAGTCTATTACCGCTATCTGCCGCTCTACGGCGGGGATGATCCGGACAATCCGACGCGGCTGACGGAACTGCCGACTTTGCCGGAACGATCGCGGTAATTACGCCAGCGCCTGCTTCGTCCGCTGGGCCACCGGGTTGTCGTTGCCGCCGCTGCCGCGGAGGTTGAAGACGCTGCTGGCGAGGAACTTGCCGCGGAAGGCGGGGCTGATGTGGCCAAAGTCTTCGAGCACGGCGGAGCTGAATTTGTAGTCGTGGGCATCGCGCCCTTTCAGGAAGACGAGGACTCGCGCTCGCTGAATGAATTCCTGGGAGTCCTCATGGTGGATCGCATAGGAGAGTGCCAGCCGGGCGGCATTCATGCGGTCTTTGTTGATTTCCGCGAAGACGTTGTCGACCAATTCTCCCTTCGCGGCAACTTCCAACGGCTGAAGGTCGTTGATTTTGACATCAGAGATTTTGCCACGCGATTCCATCGACTTCCGGAACAGCGGCAGAAAGGCGGCGTTCTGCAGCAAGATCAGCCGCCGCGTTTCGTCGCTCGCGCTCGTGTCATAGGCATACCGCAGTGCGTTGGAAGTGGTGAGCGTGTGCAGACCTACAATCCCCGGCTGGCGCATGAGACATTCGCCGGAACCGAGAAAGAGAGCGTCCCAGACCGATTGTGGTGAGACTCCACGGTTCAGCATTTCCACGACTTGCCCTGTCACGTCGCTGCTGCCGCCGGTGTGCAGCGTGGTGAGCAATTCCTCGGTAGCTTTGGAATCGATTTTGCCTTCCTGCCACTCCGGGCGGATCTTCTTGACCAGCGATTGGTTTTCGCGAAAAGGCTTGTCGGGGCCGAGGTCGCTTTGAGCCGGATTCGGCTCGCCGTTGTGATTGAGCAGGCCATACGCCAGCGACCGCAGCACCGGCTCCGCATGTTGCCAGCCGATGCATTGCAGCGTCCGCCAGGCGTTGGCGACGTAAATCGCCTTGTGGCCGATGGCTCGAAAATCGCGGGCTCCATATCGGCAAAAGAGTTCGAATAAGTCGTTGGCCCCAGCCGTGCGAGCAAGCGCTGCAACAGCAACATCGGCCTTCGCTTCGTCCCACTGGTCCATCGCATCAATGAACATCTGCCGGGCCAAATGAGCAGGCGGAACGGCGGCCTCGTCGACGGGAGCCATCGTCCAGTTCCCCTCGCGGACATCCTGGGCCTGAGCTTCCTTGAAGTGATCCAGAGCCCAGAAAATCGGCAGCCACCGCTGCTCGTCGGGGCTCGAAATGCTCGCCAGATGGGCTGAGTTCACCACCAGCACCGCATGAAACTTAAAACCCAGCTGCGGCCGAGGCTGCACGTTGCGTACACCGGCCAAGAGTAGCGCCGCCACGACTTCGCGATAACTGGTTCCCTGCTTGATCTTCGCCGCCACTTCCTCCAGCAACTTCTCCCGCGATGTATCCTCCACCAGCCGAACCAGCGGCTCAATTTCGTCATTAAATCGCACCATCTTGGGATCGGGCTTCGCTTCCTCCGCGCTCACTCGCGGCAACCCAGTCAGAAAGCCCATTTGAGACATCCCAACCGCAGCGGCGGCAGAGGACGTGGTGGTCAGAAACAAGCGGCGAGAGGATTTGAGCTTGGACATGATCTTAATCTCCGCAAGAGAGAGAGGTTCGCGGGACATATTCAGTCTAGGCCTTTGCCGCTTCGGTTAAAACAACTCTTCCCGATTTTGTTCGCGCTGCAAATCTTCACTGTTTGCACCCATCTCTTTTGCAGAAATTTCGGGGGCTTTTCGCGAACTCTTTTCCCGGCGCACAAGTTCGGGGCATAGATTCGCCCTCGTGTTGAATCGTGCCGGTGCCGGAGTTTTCCCACCGCCCGGTCTTGTGTCCTTTAGAGCCAAGGAGTTTTCGCTCATGATGTTTCGCCGCAGAAATCCTAGCTAGAAGAAGTCACGCACTCGCCAGCAGCTATTGAATCGTCGTCCGACACTGGAGACTCTCGAACGCCGCGAGGTGCTCAGTGGTTTCCAAACCCTGGAACCGGCCTACCTGATGGCCACCGCGCCGAGCGTGGAAATCACGCCCCTGATCACGGTCGGCGAGGGAGTGCCCGAGAGCGACGCGGGCTCCGACCCGAATTCCAACGGGACGTATCGCATGATCGGCCTGCCCGATGGAATGGGCGCATTTGACAATGGCGACGGCACTTTTACGGTGCTTGTGAATCACGAAATAAATCCCACCAGCAGCAACAACGGCATTGCTCGCGATCACGGCAGCGAGGGATCGTTCGTATCTCGCTGGGTCATCGATAAAGCGACGCTTGAGGTGCTGGAGGGGGACGACCTCATCAAGTCGCTCCAACTGTGGGATGCCTCGGCAAATGGCGGGCTCGGCGGATACGTCACCGGCACGACGGCGCTCAATCGCCTGTGCTCCGCAGACCTCCCGGACGCGACGGCCTTCTTCAATAGTGCCTCGGGCAAGGGCACAACCGAGCGCATCTTCATGAGCGGCGAGGAATCGAGCAACGGTCGGGTTTTCGCGCACGTCGTTTCGACCGGCGAAAGCTGGGAGTTGCCGGCCCTGGGCAAGTTCGCCTGGGAGAACTCGGTCGCCAGTCCTCACGCGCAGGACAAGACGATCGTGATGGGTCTCGACGATTCCGATCGGACTTTCTCGACGGAAGGCAGCGCAGAGCCTTCGGAAGTGTATGTCTGGGTGGGCAATAAGCAGGCGTTGGGCAATGTCGTGGAGCGGGCCGGGCTCGTTGACGGCGCACTGCACGGCCTGCGGGTGGGAATTCCCGGCACCTACGACGCCAATGAAAGCACCGTCACCTCGGGCGAGCGGTTCGAACTGGTCGGTTTGAGCGACCAGACGTACAACACGACCTACCAGCCGCTGCAGTCCGAGTCTATCGTCAGTTCGATCACGCAATTCCGCCGTGTCGAAGACGGACACTTCGATCCGACCAATCCCGATGTGTTCTACTTCGTCACGACTGACGGCTTTGGCGGCAGCACTCGTTTGTGGAAGCTGACTTTCGACGACATTGAAAGCCCTGAGTCGGGCGGCGTCATCGAAATTGTTCTGGATTCGCCCGCGGGTGTCGACGGTGAAATGTTCGACAACATCACCGTCAATTACAATGGCGACGTGTTGCTGCAAGAAGACCCGGGAAACAATCCTTACATCGCCAAAATCTGGCAGTGGGACGCTAATACCGGCGACATGATTCAGGTGGCCCAGCACAATCCATCCCTGTTTGGCGCTGCTGGACTCGACCTGTACGCCAGCATTCCTGGAATTCAGGCCACGCTGGACGAAGAATCGTCGGGCATTATCGACGTTTCGCACATTCTCGGCAAAGGCCATTACCTGGCCAATGTCCAAGCGCACTACAGCTTCACCGCAACGACCGATCCCACCGGAGAATTGGTGCAGGGGGGACAACTGCTTGTCATCAACACCAATGCTGCCTCCGCACGGATTTCGGACGGTGTGTTGGTGGTGGAAGGGACGATCGACGATGACACAATCAAAGTACAGAAGCACGGCAATAGCTATGGAGTGTTCGTCAACTGCGAGCCGATCGGCGAATTCCGCAAGAAGGACGTCGATTCCATCCAGATCAACGGCTATAACGGCGACGACCTGATCGACCTCTCCAATAACATCACGATCTATTCGATCGTCTTTAGCGGAGCCGGAAACGACATCATCTTCGGCTCCAACGGCAGCAACGAGTTGCACGGCGATGACGGCGATGACGTGATCTTTGGTGGCAACGGCGCTGATCTGCTCTTGGGTGGTGCCGGTAACGACATCCTCTTCGGCGGCAACGGTGCGGATGCCCTGTTCGGTGGAGCCGGCAGTGATTGGCTGTTCGGCGGTAACGGAGCCGACTTGCTGGACGGAGGCGATGATGAGGACTGGCTGTTCGGTGGCAACGGCGCGGACCTGCTTCTTAACGGAGAGCACAACTTTCAGTAGGTTCGCTCGCTGATCTCAATCGACTCTTCGCGCAAGGCCGCGGCGATCCCCCCCTGATCGTCACCCGCCGCAATCGCCGCGGCCTTGCTTCTTTGGCTGTCGTGACACCCGGCCTCAAAACGCGATAGACTGCAAATCGTCGTATAATGAGTGGCGGCCTCATTCACGAAGTCAAGTGAGCCCGGCGAGGGAACACCATGGACAATCTGAGTCATCCATCAAAGCCGCTCTCGATATTATTATTCTGGCTTGTCGTACACGGCGTCGCGCTCATTGCCTTGCTGACTGTGTTCATTGGCGTCGTGCCTGTGTTTGACAAAATGTTCATGGAGTTCGGTTTGAAGCTGCCGTTATTGAGCGCGCTCATTATCAATTCGTCACGCTTCTTCACGAGATACGGACTGGTTCTCATTCCCGCCGGAGTGCTCGTCGATTGTGGAATGCTGTGCCTGCTCACACTGGCCGTGGGAATACCGGGCTGGCTTCGATCTCTCTGGTGTTATGGAGTGCTGCTTATTGCCGGAGTCCTATTACTGCTGATCGTGGTTGGTATTTTCCTGCC
>CAYUJE010000005.1:0-43547 GCA_964444865.1 uncultured Pirellulaceae bacterium
ATTTCCGCCGCATCCGGGACCGAAAGCCCCGCGAAATACCGCAGATGGACGAGTTCGACGGCCTGGGGGTCCACCCCTTTCAGGCGATCCAATGCCGAATCGAGGGCCACCAAATCCTCGTGAATCTCCGGGGCGACAACCGGCACTTCGTCCAATTCGCGGCGGGTCAGCTCTCCCCCTCGCTTTTGCCTGTTCTTGCTCCGGGCACTTTCCACCAGTATCCGCCGCATCGCCTCGGCGGCAGCGGCAAAGAAGTGGCCCCGGTAGTCGAATTCAGGAGTCAGGGGACAGGATTCAGGAGTCTGATTTGAGTTCGCGCCGTCTTCACTGACTCCTGATTCCTGTCCCCTGACCCCTGGCTTCTTCACCAGGCGAAGAAATGCCTCATGCACCAGCGCCGTCGCTTGCAGAGTCTGCCCCGGATTTTCCAGAGCCAATTTCGCGGCTGCCAGCTTCCGCAACTCGTCGTACACCAGCGGCAGCAGCTTCTCCGCTGCCGTCGGATCGCCGGATTCGATTTTCGACAGGATGCGAGTGACGTCGGACATGCAGGTAAGTAAGAAAACCGCCAGAGACCCGAAGCAGTTGTTGACGGAGCGGAAGTGGGCATCCATGATTCTACGAGGCGGATTTCGCGAGTAAACTATGGTGGATGCCCCGCCTTTCCTCTCCCCGACTTGGAGCCGCCATGATCCGCAGACTTGCCCTTGCCGTTTTTGCCACCTTCTGCCTGACTTCCGTCGCCTCGGCGGAGCCCTTGAAGGCCCTGATTGTCGATGGACAGAACAATCACGGCGTTTGGCCGACGACGACGAAAATGATGAAGCGGTATTTGGAGGAAACCGGATTATTCTCCGTGGATGTGGCCACGACCGCGCCCAAGGGGACCGACGACAATTTCAAGCCCGATTTTAAGAAGTACGCCGTCGTAATCTCCAATTACAACGGCGATGCCTGGCCTGCGGAGACCAAGCAGGCGTTTGTAGACTATGTGAAGAAGGGCGGAGGATTTGTCGTCGTGCATGCGGCCAATAACTCCTTCGGCGATTGGAAAGAGTACAACGAAATGATCGGCCTCGGCGGGTGGGGAGGACGGAGCGAAGCCAGCGGCCCCTATGTCTACATCAATGCCGACGGAAAGCTGGTGCGGGATGATTCCAAGGGACGCGGCGGCAACCACGGCAGCCAGCACCCTTTTCAAATCATCGTCCGTGACGCCAAACATCCCGTCACTGCGGGCATGCCGGGGGAGTGGATGCACATGAACGACGAGCTCTACGACTTGCTTCGCGGCCCAGCGGAGAATATGACCGTCCTCGCCACCGCGTTTGCGGATAAATCGAAGGGAGGGACCGGTCGTCACGAGCCCATGATTTTCACCATCAGCTACGGCAAGGGACGAGTCTTCCATACCCCCATGGGGCACGGCAAGGATTCCCAGGAATGCATCGGATTTATTACGACGCTCCAGCGCGGAGCCGAATGGGCCGCCACCGGCCAAGTGACCCAGAAAATCCCCAGCGATTTCCCCACCGCAGACAAGACGAGTGCCCGCAAGTTTGAAGAGAAGTGATAACGTGAAGAAAACATTTAGCATTTAGCATTCGACTTTTAGCATCTACTTTCGCAACTCTCCCTATCATGAAAACATTGCTCCTCACTGCAACGCTAACTTTGCTCGTCACTTCATTCCTCTCCGCCGCCGACCCTTGGGTCGTTTACGAAGGTTCCGATGGCCCCGGTAAAGGGAAGCACATCGTGCTGATCTCCGGGGACGAAGAATACCGAAGCGAAGAAGCGCTGCCACAACTCGGCAAAATTCTGGCCAAGCGGCACGGCTTCAAGTGCACGGTTCTTTTTCCCATCGATAAGGAAACTGGGGCCATCAATCCGGATATTAGCAACATCCCGGGAACCGAGGCTCTGGCAACCGCAGACCTGATGATTATCGCGACCCGCTTCCGCGACCTTCCCGATGAGCAGATGAAGCCGATTGTCGATTTCATCGAATCAGGCAAACCGATCATCGGGATGCGAACTGCCACGCACGCATTTAATATCAAGGGTGGCAAAAAGTATTCCAAATACACCTGGACCAACGGAGATAAGAATTACGAAAAGGGATTCGGCCGTCAGGTACTCGGCGAAACCTGGGTTTCGCACTGGGGAAATCACGGGTCGCAAAGCACGCGTGGAATTGTGGTTAAGGGCCAGGAACAGCACCCGATTCTTCGCGGCATCAAGGAAGGGGAGATTTGGGGCCCGACCGACGTTTACGAAGCCCATCCCGGTGGCGACAGTGTTCCGCTTGTGCTGGGACAAATCGTCGCTGGAATGAAATTCGACGACCCGCCCGCCAAGTACGAAGCTGGCAAGCAAAACCGCAATGAGCCGATGATGCCGGTCGCCTGGACAAAGACCTACAAAGGTGAGAACGGCAAGACGGCCCGCATCTTCTGCACCACAATGGGAGCTGCCACCGACCTGGAGGCGGAGGGGACCCGCCGGATGCTTGTGAATTCCGTTTACTGGTCACTCGGCATGGAAGACAAAATCTCCGAGAAGACCAATGTTGAGATCGTGGGAGAATTCAAGCCAACCCCCTTTGGGTTCGGCAAGTATGTGAAGGGGGTCCGCGTCGAGACACACGTTATGAAATAGAGAGCCTGTTTTGGCTAATTCACGCGTTGTTCGCTAAGGGCAGCGTAGCAGACAACCGTGCCCCACGGTCTCATTCCGTGATTTCACGCACAATGGTGCAACCCACGTGATAGGGTTGCCCTTCCAAGTCTTCGCGGAGCGCGGTGCGGATTACGTCCGCCAGAAGGAAGGTGAAGGGGGCCGGTCCGACCGCCAGAATGAGTTGTTTGGTGGTGGGTTCGCTGTTCGCCAGAAAAGAGATGCCGGTTTCCGAAACATCGTTGAACATTGCCCAGTCGAATTCTTCTTGCCGCGGCATGCGGTGGCCGTCGAACGGGGCAATTAACTGACGACATGTGTAGGAATGACGGCGAGCTTGGCGCTGCTCCTTGACAAGCTGCTCATTCTCACGGCGATTTGCCTCGGATTCGAAGGTCGCTGTCGTGCTCATTCGACGGTCTCGCTACACAATTGCCCCTGGATCTTGTAGTCTTCCCACCAAATCCTAGGCCAGAAACGTTAGCGTCGCGAGCCGTTTTAAGCAAAATGACTCCACTTATCGGTTCAGTCGGAACAAACGAACTGCGACTGCCTACGTGAAGTCCGCAGGAAATCCTTTCCAGCGCCAGGAGCGACTGGGGCTACGAAATCAACATCCGTCAACGGAGAGACCCCCTGGCCTCTCACTTTCGCCCGAAACGGTTTGGAACATGCTGACGGAGAAACGCCCAAATGGTACTTCCCTGGCAGCAAGCATCTCGCTAACTCCACGGACCGTTACTTCGCCGCAGTCATCGGATCCGGTTTGGGAGCTTCAAAGGTGCTAACCGGCTGGGCGTTCTCGTTCCAGACTCGTAGGACGCTGTCGGCACCGCCGGCGATGATCGTTTTGCCATCGTCTGATGCCGCCGAGGCATACATGTAATCAGTCGACCCGCCAAAGTCACGCACGTTGCCCCCATTGGCGGCGTTTACAAAGCGGACGATCTTGTCGCCACTGCAGACAATGACGATGTCCTGGTCGCCGACAAAATGGACCGCCGTCACTTCCTTCGTGTAGCCGGCAATCGTGCGTGCCTGATCACCCGTACGGGCATCCCACACTTTGATCGCCGCATCCGCGCCGCTGGAAGCCAGCAGCCGACCATCGGCCCGCCAGGTAACTCCCAGGACATGGTGCGTATGTCCTTCGAACGACCGGACGAATTTTCCATCCGCAACGTTCCAAAGCTTGACAAATCGGTCAGCGGCACAACTGGCCAAGGTTTGTCCATCCGGAGAGAAATCAAGGCCAAACACCGTGTCGCTGTGAGGTTCCTTGAAAGCCAGTTGCAACTGGCCGTTTTCCAGATTCCAGATCTTGATTTCTCCACTTCGGGAAGGCTCGCCGCCGCCACTGGCCAGCAGTTTGCCGTCGGGGCTGAAGTCGAGCGCCGTCACCCGGTCGACCAGCATTTCAGCTGAATCTGGCGTCCCGATTGTGCGTTCCAATTTCCATTCGGTGGCAAAATCCCAGACGACTCCCGTGTTGTTGGCCGCCAGGCTGATGGCATTGCCATCCGAGGTGAAGGCGACCAGCGACAGGGCCGCGTTTTGTCCGGTGTAAACATCGACCGGGGCGCCGGTCTCACTGTCATAGGAGTGCAGTAGCTGATCGTCACCAACAATGGCCAAGGATTGGCCGTTTGGCGAGAAGGAAACACTCTTCAGCGGCTTTTCGCTTTCGGCGACGGTCTTGGTGACAGCCATCAAATCGGCATCCCGCTGGACGACCTGGGCTTCAAAGGTCTTTACAGTTGCTTCAAAACCAGGAACTGCCTCGGTTGCCTTCTTGACCGACTCGGCAGCACGTTCCACACTTCGCATGGCGGCTTTGAGCGCACGGTCCGCGGCCATTTTCTCTTCGACGGCCTTCGTGGCAATGGGCGTGACCTGCTTTACTTTCTGGTCCGCCGTATTAAATGCGTTCTGGGCGTCCGTGGCCGCCTTGTCTCCGTTCTGCTTGTTGGTATCCGCGGTTTTTTTCGCCGTGTCGGCATCAACAGCAGCTTTTTCCTTAGCCACTTTCAATTCGTCCGCGGCCTTCTTCTTGGCCTCGGCTTCTGCCGAAGCCTTCTCCGCAGCCGCGGCGGCGTCTTTGAGCGTTTGATTCTCCGTGTCTTTGGCCAGCGCTTCCTTCGCCTGATTGAAGGCTGTCAAAGCGGCGGTGGCAGCAGCGGTCGCGTCGTTGGCAGCTTTGACTGCTTCGTCCTTCGCCTTATTTGCAGCAACGAGTGCTTCGTTGGCTGCAACGGCGGCTGCGTCGGTCACCTTTTTGGCTTCATCGGCCTTGGTCTTGTTGGCAGTTGCATCGACCAGAGCTTTATCGGCCGCTTCCTTGTCGATCACCGGCTGCTTGGCGGCTTCGTCCTTCTTCTTGAACTCTGCATCGGCTGCGGTTTGGGCTTCCGTGGATTTTTTCTGGTTTTCTTCCTCGGCCGTCTTACGTTTGCCCGCCTCGGTCAAATCGGCTTTCGCCAATTCGACCTGTTTTTTGGCCAGATTCACCGCGCGGGTCGATTCAGCCACCTTCAGCCCTGTCCGATAATCCCCCTTCATATCGACGACGAGTTGCTGATTTTCGGCATTCCACAGTTTGGCGATATTGTTGGCTCCCACGGATGCAATCCGCTTGCCATCGGCTCGAATCGCAATCGCATCGACAGGCGCACCGTGATTCATCTGCTTGACGACGTTGCCACCGGCAACATCAATCAGGCGGACCACGCCATCCTTGCAGCCAGTGAGGATTTGCGTTCCACCGGGAAGAGCCACAAGGCTTGTGATCGGCTGACCATGGCCACCGATTTCCTTGACTGGTTTCGGCGGTTCCGCGGGAGCGGCAGCGGGCAATGCCCAGAGACGCAGATTGTTGTCCGCTCCACCCGTGGCGACCTGGGCATCCGCCGCGACCAGCGCCACGGCATTGACTGGGGCAGGAGTTTCCACCGAGGCGATCTGCATTCCGTCCGCCATATTGAACACGCGGAAGGTCTTATCCTGCGAACCAGTTACCACTTTGGTCCCATCGGCAGTAAACGCAACCCCGGTTACCGGTCCCGTGTGGCCGCTGAGCGTCTTGGCAATTTGCCCGGTGGCCAGATCATAAACTTTGACTTTACCGGTCTCTTCGCCAACCGCGGCAAGTTTGCCGTCGGCACTCACCGCGATTGACCGCGGCGGACCTTCGAGTGCCGCCAGGTCCAGCTTCTTCACATTCTTCGGCTTGCGCCACAACTTAATCGTCCGAAAGCCGCCGGAGGCCAGCCGTTCGCCATCAGGGCTGAACGCCAGAGACTGAATCAAATCCAAATCGGCGACGCCCGGCTGTTTATAGATTCCTTTTTCAATGAGCGAAGGATCCGTCAGCCGGCCGAGTTCTCGCTTGCTGGGAATATGGTAGAGGAAGATCTGATTGGCTCTTCCCGCGGCGGCGTACTGGCCGTCCGGCGAAATGGCAACGGCGAAGATCGGATTCACACCGGCCGGCAGCGGCTGCCAGGCGATGGGTCCGCCTGTTCCCTTAACTTCCCCCGTGGCGCCCTGGTCAATCCAGAGCTTGATGAGCCCAAGTTCCTCGGGAGTGAGAGCCTTGGCTTTTACATCGTTGTCCGGTGGCGGCATGAAGGGCTCCTTCTGCCGTGCCGACATTTTGAGCAGCAAACTCTCCGCGCTCTTGCCCGCAACAACCGCAGGCCCCTCACTGCCACCCTTGAGGATGGTCATGGGTGACTCCAGCACTAAATCGCTCTCCGCTTCCGTGGCGCTATGGCAGGCCAAACAGTTGCGGCGAAAGATGGGCAGGATTTCCTTCTCGAAATCGACCGGTCCTTCGTGCTTCACTTCCGCGATGGCAATCGGCTCCGCAGACGCGCTGCGAGCCAGGAAGCTCAGCGGCAGCAGGGAAGTAACAAAGAGCGAACGGAGGAGGGTGCTTCGTGCGATCGACATAGGGTTAACCTCGGACTGCGAGTTTATATTGCTGGGCAACTTTCGGGATTGTGCCAGCACACCCGTGTGCCGGCTTGTCCACTCACCTGGCGAGCGAACAGCTTACTTTTTCACTTCTTCAACCTTGACCACAACGTTTGTCACGGTCTGAACATCGACATTGTTGAACTTACCCTTGGCCCGAATGACCACGTTGTGGTCACCCGGCGTGGCATTGGCTGCTGCGACAACTTCCAGCTTCCCTTCGGCCTGACCATTAGGAATGCTTACTTTAACTGCCGTCAGTCCCTGCACTCCGGCGGGGGGCTCGAAGGAAATCTCAACGGCATCGGCAAAGTTGTAGAGGCGATTAATGTTGGCGGTTAGAGCTTGCTTCTCCCCTTGCTTCACCGCCCCACCGATTGCAGCAGAATTGAAGGCTATCGGGGACGGCACCACCCTCAACTTGATGGGGGTAGAAATCAGTGAGAAATTCACGTCCTTGGGCTGATTGGCCTGCTTAATTGCGTTCACCCGAGCGTCGAACTGCGGCTTGAACTGGTTGGCGGCAGTGACCTTGTCGGTGGCCGCTTTGAGGGCGGCTTCCGCGGCGACACGGGCGTCTTCCTTGGTTTTTGCAACCGCCTGCGCGTCAACCAGAGCCTTCTCGGCCTTGACTTGTTCTTCCGCTGCGGTCTTGGCCTGCGTCGCTGCTTCATCCGAAGCTTTCTGAGCAGCCGCCTCCGCATCTTTCAGACCTTGGTTCGCGGCGTCCTTCGCAGCCGCTTCCTTGGCTTTGGCAAGATTGTCGGCAGCGACCTTGGCAGCATCGGCCTTTTGCTTGGCAACATTCGTCGCGTTCGTTTTGGCTTGCTCCGCAGTTGTCGCGGCAGCCTTGGTATCGTTTGCTTCCTTGGTGGCAGCGTCCTTGGCAGTTGTCGCGGTCTTGACTGCCTCGCCCAGGGCCTTGATGGTCTCATCAAGTTGTTTCTGCTCGGCTTCCAGGGCGGCTTGCGCTTCCGGATTGCGAATGTGCTTCTGCTTGGTATCCGCCCGCATATAGAACGTATACACGCCGGGCTTGATATTTGCCTGGTTCAGCGCCAGTTCAAATTTTCCCGCGGCAGTGTTCGGGTCAAGGTTGATTTCCTTGGGCTTGATTTCGTTGGGGAGGCCGGTGGGGACAAGTTTGAGAGGTTCTTTCCAGTCGCCCCGGCGAGTTGCCGTGACCGGAATCTCGATATTGCCCCCCAGCGAGGTCTCCCAAATCTTGTCTTCGCCAATTTGCACGAAGGCCGGCTGCATATCCTTGTCGACTACTGCGATTTGGAACGACCGAGTGAGTTGGAATTCAGGGGTTTGAACCTGGCGATTGGCTGTTCCCCAAACAATCTGGGCATAGCGGGCTTCCCGTACGATTTCCTTGCCGGCAATCTGGGCCTTGCCAATGATCTTGAGTTGTGATGCTGCGGCGACAGCATTCTCGGCGGCGGAGAAGACCAGCACAGCCGTATTTACGTCACCGCCGACGACTGCCCCAGGGCAAGTCACGCCCGCCGGAAGGCCTTCGACGGTGATGACGATTTCTCCAGTGAATTCATCACGCCGATCAATGAGTACCCCCACAGCGGTGGTTCCCCCTTTGCGAACAACATTCGGCAACAAGGGAGTATTCTGGTTCTGTTGAGGATTGCCGGGCACAATCGCTTGGGCCAGCATGCGGAAATCGGGCTCCGCCGCGTGAATCATGAGGCGGTAAACGAAGGAAGGATCTTTCCGCCCAGAGCCAATCTGATCTTTCAACAGTAATCGATAAGTTCCGTCCTCGGGAACGGTAAACTTGAACGACGGGTCGTCCGTGCTGGTGTCAAAATCCGTTCCAATTCTCGCCTGCCGATCCTGGGTGTCGTCAACTTGCGAAATGTCGCTGACGACTTCCTCACCCTTTTCATTCTTGGTGACACGATAGAGAGCAAAGAAAGGATCGGAATCGAGACCCAACTGGTGCGAGGCGACCTCGATGTACCAGGCTTCTCCCTTCTTCGCATCAAACTGCACCCAGTCCACATCGCGTTCCGGATAAAACTGACCGACGTATTCGCAGGGGAGCGTGATCTTCTGGGCTTGGGCTGCATCATTATTTGGCTCGGCCTCCACAATCACGGGACCACGAGCGAAATAAATCGTCACGGGATTGGACGGCCCGGCGGGAGTCGCCAGGCGATACTCAATGCCGTCCTGCCAGGCGCTGCGAACCAGCGTGGTGCTGCTCGTGGCGAGGGAAGTCCTCGCGGCATCATCCGCGGGAAGCGGAATGTTCACGACCAACTTTTGCAGAGCCGCGCCGCCGATGGTCAGCCCGTCTGCCGGCTGGCCGCCGGGAAGGTTGCGTCCATAGATGGTGAATGGGTTATTCGACCCGGCGGGCGCAGACGGCGGAAAGACGAAATCCACATAGGCCCTGGGAGTGACACTCACGCGGTAAAAATAGTCTGGACCTCCTCCGTACACATTGTCGTAGACTTTCAGAACGTAGAACCCTTCGGCAGGAGCGGTGAAATCGATCACTGGGTCGCTGCCGACAGTGTCCTTGGCCCGGGCAAGTTCCTTGCCCGCAGGATTCATCAAGACCATCGTCGCGTCCAATCGCGACTGGAGCCGCTGGGCCAGGCAATCGATGATGACGCGCTCTCCTGCCTTGAGCGGCACTTTGAGATGGTCGTAGGTATTCGCATCAACCCGTCCGCTGAATACCGAGCCGACCGGAACATCCACGGCTTTGTCGGGAGCCCCGTTGGTGTGGACGTCAATCAGTTCATTCAAGGCGCTGACGACGAAGAGCCGCGGGTTGGACTGGCCAAAGCGCCCCACGGTCCGCACTTCGTACATTCCAGGCGGCACATCCGCGGCGATAGTTACCGTAAATGCACCGGCAACCGGCTTGGCCACTTTTTCCAGTTCAGTGGGCGTCGTCATCTTGGCCGCCGCGGTAATTCCCGGGTGGCTAAAGACGAGTGTGGCGGCATCGTCCTGGTCCTGTCCTGCGACAGTGATTTCCACCGCTGTCCCTTGCTTGCCGCCAGGGGGGAAGATTGAAGTGAGTTGCGTAGTCGGCACTTGTGCCAGGGCGAGAGACGCAAGGCAAAGGCTTAGAGCAAGCGCGCCAATTTGGCCGCGCAGGGCGAAAAAGTCCTTCATGGAATCGCCTCCAAAGGGTCTGTTGGGAGGGTAGTGGACGGGTGGATTTTGGAGCGGCACCCCCACGACATGGCGTGGGGGTGGTTTTTGGCAGGTATGGATGGGGGTGGTTTTTGGCAGGTATGGAATTGGCAGGTGTTAATAGTCTCAGTTTGCTTCAATTCGGCGGGGAAGCAAGCTGTTAATGTTGGTAGCAACCGGCTTTAGTCGGTTTGTTTGCCCGCTCCAGCGGGCAGCTACGAACTTTAGTGGTTGAACAAGAACTCCTTCGTGTTAATCAGCGCCCAAACGATGTCCTCGTAGGCTCGCTGCGGGGCTTCCTTATTCTTCTCAATATGCGCCAGAGCGATGTTGAGCTCGTCGGGCGTCGGCTGACGGGCGAAGGCGAGCAGGTAAAGCTCGCGAATTTTCACGTCATGGGGACGAGCCTTGTCGTTGGCCATGGCAGCCGCACGGCCGTTTCCGGCGGTCAGCTTCCCTTGAATTTCGCCCGAATTGAGCAGGTGCAAGCTCTGGGCGAGATTGGCCTCGCTGGAACGTTCGCATTCGCAGGCACTCGACGCTTCCGGCCGGCCAAAGACCGTCAGGAAGTAGGAGTTAAAACCGTTGTCGGGCAGCTGCACGGCTCGGGTCCCGGCTGGGATGGGGCCGAACGAAGTCTGCGTTCCCGTTACCTGATCAATCGAATCCAGCAGAACTTCCGCATTTAGCCGCTTGGGATAGTAGCGGGAGAAATTCTGCTTGTCATCTTGATTCCACTGGTTCGGTTCCGCACTGAGCTGATAAACCGTGGAGTTGCAAATCGTGCGGCAGAGATTCTTCAGATCAAAGTTGTGATCCGAAAAATCCTTGGCCAGCGCCGCCAGCAGATCGGGATTGGACGCCGGGTTCGTCACCCGCATGTCGTCTTCAGGATCGACCAACCCGCGGCCGAAGAAGTGCTTCCAGTACCGATTGACGAGGGATCGGGAAAAGAACGGATTGTCCTTCTGCCCCATCCAGTTCGCCAGTTCTTCGCGAGGATCATTATCCGCGGGAATCTCGAGCGGAGCCGCGCCCAAGCCAGTCGGTTTCACGCCCTGGCCTGTTTTGGGATTCTGAGCGGCAGCAACGCCACGACGGTGGTAAATTCTCTCGTCGCCCTGGACAACGCCCTTCTTCCGTCCCACTTGGGCAAAAAATGCGGAGAAGCCGTAATAGTCCTGCTGGCTCCAGCGTTCAAACGGATGATGGTGGCAACGAGCACATTGAATTCGCAAGCCGAGGAAGAGCTGAGCCGTATCTTCCACCTGAGCCGACTGGTCCTTCACTTCGCGATACCAGGCGACGGGGGCATTTTTTCCGGCCTCACCGCTGGCGGTGATGATTTCCCGCACGAACTTGTCATAGGGCTTGTTTTCATGCAAGCTCTGGCGAATCCATTCATGAAAGGCAAAAGTCGCCGGCTTGTCGTTATCCTGCCGCCGTTTGTTGCGAAGAATTGCGTTCCATTTATTAGCAAAATAGTCGGCATAATCCGTACTTTCGAGCAATTGATCAATGACTTTTGCTCGTTTGTTCGGATCCTGATCCGCCAGGAAATTGCTGGCTTCATCCAACGTCGGCAAACGGCCGGCGAGATCCACGGTGACGCGGCGTAGGAACGTCGCATCGTCGCTGATAATGGACGAGGGAAGCCCAAGAGCGGTCAATTTCTTATATACCTGTTCGTCAATAAAATTCTTGGCGACGGGTAAACCTTCGACTTTGACGCCGAGCGGAATCGTCGCGCGATAGACGCCGACATTCCCCTGATAACGGGCCATCACAGCAACCGAGCCCGTCAATTGGCCGGTGGTGACGAGGCCGGTCACGCTTACTTCGGCCATTTCGGTGTCGTTGCTGTCGAACGTGGTGGTGCGTGTGACATCTTCCGTCGAACCGTCACTGTAGTGGGCGATGACGACGATCTGCTGGGTGGTTTCCCGCTCCATCAGCCGTTCCGTCGGGAAGACTTCCACATGGGTCACCTTCGGATCCGTTTCCTGGCCATAGGGCATTCCCTGCTCGACCCAGCGACGGATAAGGCGATAGGCGGGGGAATCATACTCAATGCGCTGTCCGCCACCGTGCGGCAGACGGGCACATGCCTTGAGTAACAGCAAGCTCTGATCGGGAGCTGCTGGGAAGAGGCGGCGTCCCTTTCCTTCTTTCACCAGGAACTCAAAATCTTCCTTCGGCTCAAAGCCCAGTAGCGACAAGCGAAAGCCATTCTGGCCGCCGCTCTTGCCGTGGCAGCCGCCGCCATTGCAGGAATACTTGGTGAAAATCGGCGTAATTTGGTTCGCAAAGTTGATCGGAAGGTCCGTGACAAGATTCGCCACTTGAACACTGACAACTGCTTCCACGCCTGGCGCGGCAACCGCTTTAACGACCGCCTTCCCTTCCGTAATAGGAGTAATGAGTCCCGTCTCATCAACCTTTACAACTCCAGCCGGCTCCGCCTGGAAGGTCGTCTTACGGGTCAAGTCGCGAGTCTGGCCGCTGTCATAGCTGCCCGTAATGACAAGCTGCTGCACGGCATCGCGGCCAGAAAGGGTGATGAGGCCGTCTTTAGTCCGGCCACTATCCAGCACAATCGACACCAACTTGCCGGGGTCGCCCAAGCCAGGAGCTTTTGGCTTTGCCGGAGCATCGTCCGCCAATACCGTGGCAACGCATAAGGCAGGGGCGATGAATAGGGCTGAAAAAACAATAAAGGCGGGGTGCGATCGTCGCATGGTTTTCCTTTCCTCAGGTGGGATTAAGGAGTAAGGACTATCCGTAGGCAGGCTCTAGCGGGGAAATTCACCGCCAGCACTTCCGATTATCACCGGTGTGAAGGGAAAATGCAAGCAAAGGGACCAGACAAAAGTGGAGGGGAGCAAACTGCCGGAAGATTGATGCCAGAATTCCAAAGTAACGCTGCCGGGCTTTGCTATACCAACTCCGGCATCGGCTCCACTCCATTATCCACCAAATATTGCGGCCGGCCGTTCAGATCGTTGATCGTCGCGCGGCGGACGTCGATTCCCAAATGGTGGTAAAGGGTGGCAAACACTTCCTGGAAACGGACGGGCCGGCTGGCGGGTTCGCCGCCGATGCGGTCGGTGCTGCCGATGATTTGGCCGTGCTTCATGCCGCCACCGGCGAGGAGCGCGCAGGCGACTTGCGGCCAGTGGTCGCGGCCGACTTGGGCGCTGATTTTGGGGGTTCGGCCGAACTCGCCCCACACGAGGACCGCCGTGTCCTTGTCGAGCCCGCGGGCGTGCAAGTCTTCAATCAAAGCGGTGAGTCCCTGGTCGAAAACCGGAAAATCTTCCTTCTCACGATTGAAAATCGTGTTATAGCTGCCGCCATGCCAGTCCCATTTACTGTAATTCAGCGTCACCACGCGGCAGCCGGCTTCGATCAGGCGGCGGGCGGCCAGGAAGCTCTGAGGCACGCGGGGAGCACCATTTTCGTCGATGAACACCTTGGTATCACCGGTGCCGTACCTCTCGCGGGTCCTGGCATCTTCCCTGGAAAGATCGAGGGCTTCGGCCAGCTTGGACGACGTGAGCACTCCCATTGCCTGCGAAGTGAACGCGTCGAGTCCCTGCATCATGCCACTGCTATCCACATCACGGCGGAAGCGGTCGATGCTGCTAAGAACCTGCTGGCGGCTGGCGAGCCGATCCGAGGTGATCCCTTGCAGCACCATGTCGTTCTTGGTTTCCCCCAGGGGACGAAAGCCGGACCAGGCGGCTCCGAGAAAGCCTGGGCCGGGCTCATTGTAAGGAGGATGGGTGGTGGGATAGCAGAGGCTGACAAATGGCGGCGTGCTGGCGACTGCCGGCCCTTGAACTTTCGCCACCGCCGATCCGAACTGCGGCCAGCCTCCACCGGGAATCCGTCCCGCCCTCGTCCGGCCGGTGTAGCACTGGACGGCGTCATGATCCGCTTGGGCATCCGAAAGCGAGCGGATAATCGTGAACTTCTCCATCATCCGGCTCATCCGCGGCAGCAGCTCGCAGATTTCAATACCGTCCACGTTGGTCTTGATGGGTTTCCAAGGGCCGGCGATTTCCGCCGGCGCCTCCGGCTTGAGATCAAACAAATCCTGATGCGGCGGCCCGCCAACAAGGTAGACCAGAATCACTGACTTGCACGAATTCTTGATCCCCGCGGCCGCCTCGGCCTGCAAGAGCTGCGGCAGCGTAAGCCCCGCTGCACCTAAGGCTCCAATCTTGAGAAAACTCCGCCGCGACACGCCGTCACAGAATGACCGGTCACCGCGAGATTCGGGATCGAGAATGGAAAGCATCGTAAGCTCCGTGCCACAGTTTCACCGCCGCTCGCTTCCGCGAGCACCACTTTCAAAGTACTGCTGCCTCGCAATATATCAAAGTCGGTTGATGAGTGCAAAAGGAATTTACCTCTGAAAAATGAAAAAAACAGCGCCCCGTTCTACCGCGGAAAAACTTTCTCCCGGAAAATTCATAATTCCGCCTCCGGGGACTTGACGATGACATGTGTACTTAAATATCCTACTGTAACATTGTGTCGTCTTGTCGAACGGCCTGCCAGGTTAGGTCCTAGGGCCAGCCTTCCCGGCTTCGGCCAACGACTTCGGAGGCGATTCAAAGGATGAGTGAGTGACGAAGAATTGCTTATCAATAGGCCATAAATATCCATGAATGTTGATGAATCAGGTTTGGCAGTTATAAATCAAAGTTGGACAACATGAATCACCGCAAGTAACAACGGCACCAAGGTTTGGGGAGAATCGATTGGACATAAGTTCCCGAAAAAAAGTGCTGCGAATCAGCGAATCAGAGCACTCCTTTGAGGGGGCAATGCGTTGTGGGAAACACTTATCACCTGGTAGCAAGAGTCCGGAGAGTCTTATGACTGACAGCCTGGCAATCGACGAAATTCGCGGCAAGGTGGACGAAGTCTACCGTGCGGAGTCCCGGCGTGTGTTCGCGACCTTGGTGCGTTTGCTGGGGGATTTCGATCTGGCCGAGGAAGCGCTGCACGAGGCGTTTATCTCCGCGGTGCAGCAGTGGCAACGGGATGGGGTGCCAGAGAATCCCAGGGCCTGGCTCGTTTCGGCCGGACGATTCAAGGCCATCGACACCCTGCGCCGCCGGGCCCGATTTGATACCTCACTCACCGGGCTCACAATAGACCAGTCGAAATCCTGCCGTTATTGGAAATTCCGGGGTTGCCAAGCGAAGCCTGAAAGACGCTAAAATCCATTTTTTCGCACGAAGGACTTTCCCATGTTGCTTCAGATTGCCTTGATCATTCTGGCAGTTCTCGCGGTGATCTTGGTTCTATTGCTCATCATCGTCGCCTTGCAGCCCTCGCAATTCCGCATCGAAAGGAAGGCAACTATCGTCGCTCCCCCCGCGGTTGTTTTCGGCCAGGTCAACAGTTTTCGCAAATGGAACGACTGGTCTCCGTGGGCGAAGCTCGACCCGACGGCTAAAAACTCTTACGACGGCCCCGAAGCTGGAGTCGGAGCAAAGTTCGCCTGGGAGGGTAACAACAAAGTCGGCCAGGGAAAGATGACTATTTTGGAAAGCCGCCCCAGTGACCTGATTCGCATCAAGCTGGAGTTCATCAAGCCCTTCGCCGCCACCAACACCGCGGAATTCACCTTCCAACCCCAGGGAAGTGAGACGGTCGTCACCTGGGCCATGACGGGCCAAAACAACTTCATGGGCAAGGCATTCGGTTTGATTATGAACATGGACAAAATGGTCGGCGGCGATTTTGAGAAGGGACTGGCGAGCATGAAATCGCTCGCGGAAGCCCAAGCCGCGTCGTGACGAAAACCGATTTCACAAGGTAGTTCACCAGATTCTAACCCACAGCCAGAGGACCCGTTTATGAAATACGTCGATGGATTTGTCATCCCAATTCCCAAGAAGAATCTCAAGGCCTATGCCCGCATGGCGTCGCTCGCGGGGAAAGTCTGGGTGGAGCATGGGGCGCTCGAGTATCGGGAGTGCGTCGGCGAGGATCTAAAAATGAAAAAGGGAATGGGGACTGCCTTCCCAAAAATCGCCCAAGTCAAAGCCGGCGAAACTGTGGTCTTCGCCTGGATCGTCTACAAGTCGCGCAAGCATCGCGACCAGGTCAACGCCAAAGTCATGAAAGATCCGCGGCTCAATGAGATGATGAAGGATCAGGAGATGCCGTTTGATCTGAAACGCATGGCATACGGAGGGTTTGAGACGCTCGTGGATTTGTAATGCAGAACGAGATTTTTTGTCTACGAAATCATCACAGCAATCTAATTTCACGGGAATCTAAATAGGGAGTTTCACCATGTCCGCTGTTCGCGTCCTTGTGGGCACCAAAAAGGGTGCATTCATTCTCACCTCGGACGGCAAACGCCAGAAGTGGGATGTCAGCGGTCCTCTCTTTGGCGGCTGGCAGGTTTATCACATCAAGGGTTCGCCCGTTGACCCCAATCGCATCTATGCTTCGCAAACGAGCGATTGGTTTGGGCAGATCATTCAGCGCTCCAGCGACGGCGGCAAAACCTGGGAGCAGCCGGGCACGCCCGCGGGCGAACCGACCACCACGCCCGAAGGAATGCCCAAGGGGGAGAGCAACAAATTCGTCTATGACACGTCAGCCGAGACTGGCCAGCCCCTCACCACGCACCAGTTTTACGACGGCACGCAGAAGCCGTGGGTGTTCAAGCGGGTTTGGCATTTGGAGCCATCGCATACCGATCCGGACACGGTTTATGCAGGAGTCGAAGATGCGGCCCTCTTCAAGACGACCGACGGTGGCAAGTCGTGGCATGAACTGGCCGGCTTGCGTGCGATTCAGGGGGAGAAGTGGGGGCCGGGGGCTGGCGGAATGGGACTGCATACGATCCTTCTGGACCCGAAGAATCCCCAGCGAATCTACATCGCCATCTCGGCAGCCGGGGCGTTCCGCACCGACGACGGCGGACTGACCTGGAAGGTAATCACGAAAGGTCTCAAGTCGCAGTACATGCCGGATCCCACTGCCGAGATCGGCTTTTGCGTTCATAACATGTCGCTGAATCCGGCGCGGCCCGATGTGCTGTTCATGCAGTTGCACTGGGACGTGATGCGCACGGACAATGCCGGCGAGTTGTGGCGGGAAGTGAGCGGAAACTTGCCGACCGATTTCGGCTTCCCAATTCAAGTCCATGCCCACGAGCCGGACACCGTATATGTTGTGCCGATCAAGAGCGACTCGGAGCACTATCCGCCGGAAGGAAAACTCCGCGTCTACCGCAGCCGCAGCGGTGGAAACGAATGGGAGGCACTCACCAAGGGCCTGCCGCAGAGCGACTGCTATCACAACATTCTCCGCGACGCGATGGCCGTCGACAAGCTCGATTCCTGCGGCATCTACTTCGGCACGTCCGGCGGGCAAGTCTACTGCTCGCCCGATTCGGGCGACAACTGGCAGCCTATTGTGCGGGACTTACCGCCGGTTTTGTCGGTGGAAACTCAGACTTTGGCGTAACGACTATGATCCGCGTCGTCATTCCCTTTCATCTCCGGACTTTGGCTCGTGTCAGCGGCGAGGTTCAACTCGCCGTCCATGGTTCAGTTACCGTGGGCACCGTTCTGGATGCGCTGGAGGCCAGGTATCCCATGCTGTGCGGAACCATTCGGGACCATACGACGCGTGAGCGGCGAGCGTTCCTGCGTTTTTTTGCCTGCGAGCAAGACTTGTCTCACGACTCGCCCGACAATCCATTGCCGGAAGCAGTAGCCCGCGGCGAGGAGCCGCTGTTGATTGTGGGGGCGCTGGCGGGAGGGTAGCTTCGGGCCGCCGCACCAAAATCACTTGACCGCAGGTTGAGCGGCCCGCAAATCAATGCCGGCTTCCTGCATGGCCTGCACAACGAACTCGCGCTTGACGGTAACCGCCAGCCTGGATTGCAACGCCGCGGCCAGTCGATCAATCTTGTCAGGCTGGCAACTTTTCACTTGGGCAGGGGGCGACGGAGCAGAAATTTCAGGGGGCAGTTCAGCGCGGCGAATCGCATCATAAACTTCCTTGCGATGCAGCGGCATGTCCCTGGGCGATTCAATCCCCAGCCGCACTTTGTCGCCGCGAATCTCAATCACCGTGACAATGATGTTGTCGCTGATGACCAGCGACTCGTTCTTCTTGCGAGACAAGACAATCATGGTCAATCCTCCCTAACAGAAACAAACTCCATGTCCCTGAGCATACCGCAAAGGGCTGAAACATTGAAGCGGCGACCTTCATTCAACAACGGGGTCCAACAGCCAACTTGTTGGGGAATTGCGCCGAAGCGGGATGCATTGAACAAAACGCTGTTGCCTCAACCTGCCTGCATTATCATCCGTTCGATTTCCTGAACCTTTCCCTTCAGCATTTTTTTGGGGATGAAGGCGAAGAATCCGTCGATCCCCATCTCGCCAAAATAGACGCCGGGAAGAAGTGCGAACTTGATCCAGGCCTCCAACACTAAAGTCCCCGGATGGGACTCGTAACGCACGAACTGCGGACCGAGCATCAGCCCCATCCCCTTCTGCCAGACGTTGTACTGCGGGTCAACGAGGCGGAAGCCTTGCGATGTGAGGTAGTTGGCTAGATGTTGGTGAACGTGTTCCGGCGGAAGCCGCGTGGGAAGCTGATTGCGATATCGGGACATGGAATCGTCTCCAGGTTTCAAAGGGAAAGTGATGAGCCGCTGGTGAAAATGGTAACGGATGGGCTGGTCAATTTCCACATTTCTGGCAAAAGCGACGTCGCCCGGCCTGCTTGGGGATATGTTAAAATCTCAGCTTCCCATCCCACCAACTGCACGGTCCCTTGTTATGGCTCGATTCTCCGCATTTCTGCCGTTTGCCACTCTCCTCCTTGCAGGATTTGCTATGCCCGACTCGCTCTCCGCTGCCGACTATCGAGACCGCTTTGAGGCACGCACCTTTGCGGATGCCTCGGGAAAGAAACTGAACTACCGACTGCTGCGGCCGAAAGAATATGACCCCAACAAGTTGTATCCATTAGTCCTATTTCTGCACGGAGCAGGAGAGCGAGGCAGCGACAACAAGGTTCAGCTTGTCCACGGCATGAACGAGTTTGCGTCGGATGAGGTCATGGAGAAATACCCGGCGTTCGTTGTCGCCCCACAATGCCCCGAAGGAAAGCAATGGGTGGATGTTCCCTGGTCCGCGGACTCTCACCTCATGCCCAAGGAGCCTGCTGAACCGCTCAGGCAGTCGCTTGATTTGTTAGCAGCCTTGCAGAAGGAATTCTCCCTCGACAAAGGCCGCTTCTACGTAACCGGACTCTCGATGGGAGGATTCGGCGCGTGGGATGCCATTCAACGTCAGCCGCAACTGTTCGCCGCAGCTGTTCCTGTCTGCGGTGGCGGCGATGCAACCGGGGCCGAGAAGATTAAAGGCGTTCCCGTCTGGGCGTTCCACGGCGCGGAAGACGGTGCGGTCAAACCGCAGCGTTCTCGCGATATGATTGCCGCGCTGAAGAAAGCCGGTGGCACCCCGAAGTATACGGAATACGAAAAGGTGGGGCACAACTCGTGGGAGAAGGCGTATGCCGATGCCAAGATGATCGAATGGCTGTTTGCTCAGCGCAGAAAGTAGATCGCTTCACACTTTGTGAATTCGGGAACTCAGCGTCTTGGAGCCCATCAGATGGCACCGCCGCCGACGTACGGATTTGTATCCATTTCCTCGCCGATGGTCGTCGGCTCCCCGTGGCCGGGGTAAACCTCGGTTTCTGGGGGAAGCGTAAACAATTGGTCCCGAATCGAAGCGAAGAGCAACTCGGTATCCCCATCCGGAAAGTCGGTGCGGCCAACGCTCCCTTGAAATAACACGTCGCCACCAAACACAACCCACGGCTCCTGACCTTTGTAAAGGAATACAACGTGCCCGGAACTGTGCCCCGGTGTTTCCAGAACCTGAAAGCTCATTCCTGCGGCTTGCACGATGTCACTGTGGCGCACCACTCGGTCCGCGGGCGGACTAACCAGAGGGGCACTGAACAAGGCGGATAGGTTGAGATCAGGGTCAGTCAGTTTCGGGGCATCGCCTTCGCCAATGATCAGGGGAACTTGGGGAAATGCCTTTTTAAAAGCGGCATTCCCCGCAATGTGATCAGCGTGGCCGTGGGTGCAAAGGATTGCAGCAGGTTCCAGACCGGCATCGCGCATTACCGCCAGAATACGTCCCGGCTCCAGGCCAGGGTCAACGACCACGCAGTCTGCTCTCCCTGGCAAACTCACCAAATAGCAGTTCTCGGCAAACATTCGAGAAGTCACCACTTTGACCAAGATTTGCTGTGGAGCCAAAAAACTACCCTCGCTTCGAGTATTCACTCGCAATACAATATGACGTGTGCGAAAGGCCTTCCGGAGATGCTCCCTTTGAGGACTGGGGAAGCGTCACAGGATGGCTGCATCCCTGTAATAATTACTTGGATTGTTGGGCGATAAGGCAGAAAGGACAACCACGGCCGCGCGCGTGCGGACCCACCCTTTCTCACAAAGCCATTGCCAGCAATAACTTAAGTGCCATGAACAACCTGCTTCGCAACAGGCATGCCACTTGCAATCCCGAATACTCGCCCATACACATTCCCCATACCGCCCAAATCATGGAAGATTCACTGCTGCTGTTTCGTCTGGCTCCGACGCCAGCCGTAAGACAGCCGGAATCCCAGAAGGAGCAACGTTCCCGATGATGAAAACCCAAAATACCCGCCGCAACTTCCTGCTTGCCTTGGCTGCCGCCGGCACCAGTTTGGCAGCCGGGCAGATTTTTGCCCAGGACTCCAAACTCAAAGAACCGGTGTTTCGCGTCGCGGCCAACGTTAACAACGTCCACATACCGGCACCTGCCGCAGGGCAGCACCCGCTCGACCCCGCCCTTAAATTTGCCGAGGATGCGCTGAAGCAGTTTCAGACGGACATCAAGGACTATAAGTGCTTGATTGTCAAGCGCGAGCGAATTCGGGGCGTGCTGAACGAATACGAATACATGTACGCCAAGATCCGCAATCATAAAGAAGAGGGGGGCCGGGTCGTTTCCCCCCTGAGCGTTTATCTGAACTTCCAAAAGCCAGCCAATGTTGCTGGTCGGGAAGTGATTTGGGTGGAAGGAGCCAATAACGGCAAGCTTTGCGCCCACGAAGGGGGACTGCTGGGCAGACTCCCCGCACTCTGGCTCGCTCCGGATGGAGCCTTAGCGATGAGGGGAAATCTCTATCCCATCACCGAAATTGGGATTGAAAACCTGATTGCCAAGCTGATTCAGCGAGGTGCGCGCGAGAAGGCCGCGGACCCCAAGGGAGAGGCCACAGTCGTGACCACCACCAAGGGTGCCAAACTGGGCAGTGGAGCCAACAAACGCGCTTGCACGATTTTGCAGATTGAGCATCCCACGAATCTTGGCGGATTCGAATTTAAACTCGCCCAGATCTTCATTGATGACGAATACAATTTTCCCGTCCGCTACATCGCCTACGGCTGGCCGAAAGCGGGCGAGCGGGGAGATTTGATCCTGGAAGAGTACAACTACACCAATATCGAACTCAATGTTGGCCTGAACGACTTTGATTTCGATCCCGCGAACCCAAGCTACAAGTATCGTGGAGTCGGTAGCCCGGCCGTCCAGGTGAACGAAGAGGAAGTTGCCCGCAATAAGGAAGCCGAGGAGCGGAAGAAAAAGTAGTTTTTGGATTTCGCCTTACTCCAACATTACAACCTCGCAGGGCTTTACGGCTTTGCGAGGTTTTTTTGTTGTAGAATCACAATATGCTCCCTGCCACTGCAATCGGCTATTGTTGGGGCAGCCGGATTTTGCGGCTGCTGCGGATTTTATCGGTTGCCTACTGCTTGTTGCTTCTCGTGCTGATTTACCTGGAAAACATGCTGGTCTATCCCGCACCCCGGTATCCCGAGGGTGATTGGGAAGCGACGTGGCTGCAGCACGAGGATGTCAACTTCACTTCCGCCGACGGAACCAAACTCCACGGCTGGTATGTCGAGCATCCCCAGCCCAAAGTCGTGATTCTGTATTGCCACGGCAACGGAACGCACGTCGCGGACCTGGCGGAATTCCTGCAAGTAATGCGGGACGAATTTCAGGTCTCCATTTTTGCATTTGATTACCGCGGCTATGGACGGAGCGAAGGAAAGCCGGCGGAAAAGGGAATCATGGAAGATGCCGAAGCCGCCCAAAAGTGGCTGGCCGAGAAGGCCCGAATCAAGGAGCAGGAAATTGTCCTCATGGGCCGGTCCCTAGGTGGGGGCATCGCCTTGCATTTGGCGGCGGAAAAGGGAGCGAAGGGAGTTGTTTTGCAGAGCACGTTTACTTCGCTCCCCGATGCCGCAGCCACGCATTATCCCTGGGCACCCATCAAGCTGCTGATGCGCAATCGTTACGACTCGCTTGCTCGGATTAGCCGCTACTCCGGACCCGTCTTCCTCAGCCACGGCACAGCCGACAGAATCATCCCTTTCTCGCACGGCCAAACGCTCTTTGCCGCAGCCACCGGTCCTAAGGAATTCTTCGAGATTCCGGGCGGCGACCACCATGACGCCGAACCCGAAGACTATATTCCGGCGCTGCACAAGTTTTTGGACTCCCTGTAAATAGCCCCCTGCACACTCCGTGTATGGAGAATTCCGTACGCGGAGTGAGCGAACTGCGTTTACCAGCATTACTCGCACAGTCCGCACAGTTCCGAGAGTCACAGGTAACTTGCAGACTCGACCATCGGGGCGACGATAGCATCGCTTGTTGCAAGACGCAAAGTCAGTAGCGGCGGTTGATGTTACCGCGGCGTGCCGGCACGAAGCCAGCATCCGATAGCCCCAGGGAAGGAGCCAGCCCATGATCCACCAGCCCCATCGTGCCCATGGCTTCGCTCAAACCGTCCGCGTCTGCTGCAAGTAAACCCAAAAAACCGAGCAAACGGTTGCTGGCCGCGCAAACGCCGCTCGAAACCTACCTGCGTGAAATCAATGAGACTGCCCTTCTCACCGCCAAGGACGAGCGGGAACTGGCTGCCGGAATTGCCGCCGGCGATGTCCGCTCTCGCGACCGGATGGTCCGCGCCAACCTACGCCTCGTCGTCAACATCGCCCGCGGGTATACGGGAAAGGGTCTCGGCCTGCAGGACCTGATTGAAGAAGGCAATCTCGGCCTGCTGCGGGCCGTGGAAGGGTTCGACCCTGGGATGGGAACGCGATTTTCCACTTACGCCAGCTACTGGATCAAGCAATCCATCAAGCGAGCCCTCATTAATTGCGCCAAGACGATCCGCATTCCCGCCTACATGGTCGAACTTCTCTCCAAATGGCGGCGGGCCACCGCCCGGCTGACGGAAGAACTCGGCCGCACACCGACGCCGGAAGAAATCGCCCGCGTCCTCGGCCTGCAAAAGAAAAAGCTCCCCATCATCAAGAAGGCCATCCGGATCTATAACGCCACGCCCCAAACCGACCAGGCCGACTCCGGCTGGTCCCTCGGGGAAGTCGTCATGGACGAGCGGCTCAAGAATCCCGAAGACGAGATGGTCGAAAACGACGTG
The DNA here is from genome assembly GCA_964444865.1 of uncultured Pirellulaceae bacterium. Classification (GTDB taxonomy): domain Bacteria; phylum Planctomycetota; class Planctomycetia; order Pirellulales; family Pirellulaceae; genus SXOA01. The sequence goes on from CAYUJE010000005.1 coordinate 23,407, forward strand.
ATGAAAGAAGTGCAGGAGATGCTCCGCACGATGGACACGCGGGAAGCAACCGTCCTCAAAATGCGTTTTGGCCTGGAGGACACCGAGCCCCACACCCTCAAGGAAATCGGCGAAAGCCTCGGCCTCACCCGCGAACGAGTCCGCCAGATCGAGACCGAAGCCCTCAGCAAACTCGCCGACGGACTCAAAGACCCCCGCGAGAAATTCCTGGAACTCGCCGCGATGGCAGGCACGGAATCCTGCAGCCGGTTTGACGATTAGTTGCCGGTCACGGCTGGGGACATCCGTCGTTAACTTCCCATCAAGTAGCCAGCACACTCCGTGTGCTGGCATGTCCGCTCACGAAGTGAATGGACTACTGTTTTCTGCCGCTAGCTTAATGGCTGAAAAACTTCATCAGGGCGAAGAAGGCCCCTTCCATGAGCGTGAGGACGAAGAGCGACAGCAGGATGAGCCGACACCGTTCGAGTTGGGTTCGAAAACAAATCGCCCAAACGCCAGCGACAATCAGTGCCACCGCTCCATAATGTGCAAATCGTTCAGGTTCGGAGGGCTGCCACGTATAGCTGGAAGGACCGGGCAGCAGAAAAAGGCCGCCACATCCGCAAACGAGAACGATGCCGACGCATACCCAGAATGGTTTCATCTCGTCATCGAATTCCGCGCACAAAATAGCCCCACGGGAGTGGGGCTAGGTAAGCTTCGCGTGACAGCCAACCTGGTTACTTTGTCGCCGGCTCTTCCGCGGCGGGTTCCGTGGACGAAGGTTCTTCGGTCAGCGAGTTGACTTCGCCCTTGCGGAACTTTTCAAAGTACTGCTTGGAGTGTTCGCGCTGTTCGCGGGGGAGGGCCGTTTCGTCCTGGGCGTCGGGGTCTTTGCCGAGATTCTTGATGATCTCCTGGCGGACTTCGATGCTGGTCTTTCCCTTCACGTTCTTGCCGCCAGCGTCGCCAATCTTGACCGACTTCCCGTCCTTGCGAGCCTGGTCGGCCACGCGCGAGTCGTAGAAATTGGTCTTGGTTTCTTCTTCCGGGCGTTCGCCCTTTCCCTTGCCTTTGCCCATTCCCTTGCCGGGATCGCCCTTGTCGCTGCCATCCTTGCCGTCCATACCATTTTCACCGTCCCCATCCTGAAGCTGTCCCTGTTTGCCATCTTCTCCGTCACCTTGCATGGCGTCTTTGGCGTCCGCCAGTTGGTCGAGCATTTCGTCCAGGTTTTCGACTTCCTTGAGTTCCTTTTCCAGGTCCTTGAGGTCCTTGGCGAGCTGAGCCATTTTCTCGCCCGCCTTCTGGTTTCCTTCCGCGCCTCCCTCTTTCATGCACTTGGCGCATTCGCCGAGCTTCTGGGCCATCTGCTCCATCTTCTGCTGGGCCTGCTGCTCTTTTTGCTTCATTTCATCGAGCTTCTGCTGGGCCTTTTCGGCACCTTCCTGGTCGCCAGCAGCCATCTTCTGTTTGACTTCTTCCTCGAGCTCCTTCTTGACCTGTTCTTTCTGCTGTTTCTTCTGCTCGATCTGCTCCTTGATCTTTTCCAGCTGTTTGGCGAAGGCCTTTTTGTCCTCTTCCTTGAGTTCCCCCTTCTTAGCCGCTTCCATCAGCTTTTTCAGTTCTTCCTGGGCCTTACCGAGATCGCCGTCCTTAAGGGCTTCGGCAAATTTGTCGGCAGGACCTTTTTCGATTTCCTTGAGCTTGGCAAGCTCCTTCTTCATCTCCTCGGCCCCGCCGAATTCCTTTTTCTTCTTTTCGATTTCCTGGGCCAGGTCGTTGATTTTGACGAAGGCATCTTTGCGCTCAACATTCTCTTTGGTCGCCAGTTCGTTGAGCTTTTTGGCCAGCTCCTGCTTGAATTCGCCGTCCTTCAAGTTGGCGTCGTCACCCTTCTTGTCCGTTGGTTGCTGCTCCATGATTTTGGCAATTACCAGCAGCTTCTTTTTCATCGCGGCCTGCTGGGCCTCAGTGATGTTATTGGAAGCTTCCGTCTTCTTCATCACTGCATTGGGGAGAACGGCCAGTAGTGCAACGACAATGGCGGGAAGCAGCGGCAGGGCGTTGCGCCAACTCGGCGAGAGGCGGAACTTTTCTTTGACTTCAATCCGTTCCACGCGGCGAGCCGTGTCGGAGACGAGGGCTTTACCAATGTCGGTTTCGCGCTCTTCCGGGCCGAGAGCCAAGGTGCTGGAGACTCGCTCTTTCAATCCGAACCGCCGGTCGATTTCAATGGCCGCTTCCAAAGCGCTGCGGCGCACGCAGTAAGTCCAAATAATGGCGGTCAGCATCCCCGCTCCAATCGCTCCGCCGACCCAACTCCACATCCAGGTCTGACTATCGACAGTCAGAACCCAAATCTTGGGAATGGCCACGCCGACCACGGCCACCAGGAGCGTGACAAAGAGTGACCAAGTGGCAAAGGAAATGAATTGCTCCATCACCAGCCGCCGCCGAGCCCGCCGAACTTGCAGTTGCAAAACGTCCATGGCCGTTGTCCTTCTTGTCGTGGCAACAGGCGGCTCGCCTGTCTGCCTGATCGGTGTCTAACGGAAGCCAACAGGCGGGCCGCCTGTGGCTACCTAAACGAGACTCCCTAAGAGAGTCATTCGTTTCAAGAGTCGCCTCATTATAGCGCATTTTCCGAAGAAAAGCGGTAGCGGTTTGGAATTCTTGGAGTTACCGCTCGTAGTAACCGGCTTCAGCCGGTTAAGCTTAACCGGCTGAAGCCGGTTACTACGAGCACGAACATGACACTCCCCTCCCCTACCGAATTCCCAGCCGCCGACGTGGTGATCTACGACGGCCACTGCCGTTTTTGCACCAATCAGGTAAACAAGCTGGCCCGCTGGGACGGCAAAGGGCGGCTGGCGTTTCTTTCGCTCCACGACCCCGAAGTTGCAAAGCGTTATCCGAACTTGTCTTACGATGATTTGATGAAGCAGATGTACGTCGTCACGCCGAGCGGCACCCAGTTCTCCGGAGCAATCGCCTTCCGCTACCTCACCCGCCGGCTACCGCGACTTTATCCCCTCGCCCCGCTGCTTCACATCCCGTTTACTCTCCCCGCCTGGCAGTGGCTTTATCGCCAGGTCGCCATCCGCCGCTACAAAATCGCTGGAAAGACTGGGGAAGCCTGCGATGGCGATGCATGTGCCGTGCATCTCCGGCAATAACGCCTCCTCAAGCCGCCGTTGAGCGATTTGTCTCCAACTTCTATACTGGCTTTTCTCAGTAAGCCAGAACGTAACCCTAAATCCCGATTTGAATTCCGGCTCCTCCTGAGTCGAACCCCCAGCCCCAAGCCCCGCCCGATGTCCGGATACTCCCTCACGCATCTCAAGCAGCTTGAAGCCGAGAGCATTCACATCATCCGTGAAGTTGCGGCGGAGTTTGAAAATCCGGTCATGCTCTACAGCATTGGCAAGGACTCCGCGGTGATGGTGCAATTGGCCCTCAAGGCCTTTTCCCCCGCCAAGCCGCCGTTTCCCCTTATGCATATCGATACGACCTGGAAATTCCAGGAAATGTACGCGATGCGGGACCAATACGTGGCCAATGAGCTCGGCTTAAAACTCTTGGTCTATGTCAACGAAGAAGGTCGAAAACAGGGAATCAATCCCATCACGCATGGCAGCAAGGTCCATACGGATGTGATGAAGACGCAGGGCCTGAAGCAGGCTCTCAATAAATACCAGTTCGACGCCGCCTTCGGCGGTGCCCGCCGGGACGAAGAAAAGTCGCGAGCCAAAGAACGGGTGTTTTCCTTCCGCGACGAGTTTCATCGCTGGGATCCCAAGAATCAGCGCCCCGAACTCTGGAACTTGTTCAACACCAAGGTTCGCAAGGGAGAGAGCATCCGAGTCTTTCCGCTTTCTAACTGGACGGAACTCGACGTTTGGCAGTACATCCACCTGGAAAACATTCCTATCGTTCCCCTTTACTTTGCCAAGGAACGACCCATTGTCTGGCGCGATGGCACGATGATCATGGTCGACGACGACAGGCTCCCTTTGAAACCTGGTGAGCAGCCCGAAATGCGCAAGGTTCGCTTCCGCACCCTGGGCTGCTATCCCCTCTCCGGCGCGGTCGATTCGACGGCAACCACGCTGCCGGAAATCATCCAGGAAATGCTGCTGACGACGTTCTCCGAACGCCAAGGAAGGCTGATTGACAGCGATGAGGCAGGGTCGATGGAGAAGAAGAAGAAGGAAGGATACTTCTGATTTGGGATTTGGGATTTGGGATTTAGAATATTCAGACAATTCCTCTCCCCATAAATCCTATAGGAGATTCTTTATGGACCGCGATCAGATGCGTGACAGGACTAAGAAATTTGCTTTGAGAATTATCAAACTGTCATCTGCATTGCCCCGAAAGCGTGAGGCAGACGTATTGAGCAGACAAGTTGTTCGTAGCGGAACTTCTATCGGCGCAAATTATCGGGAATCGTTGCGGGCATCTTCGCGAAGACATTTTCTGACCATTACAGAGACGGCATTACGCGAAGCAGATGAAACGGACTATTGGTTGGATCTAATCGCCGAATCGGGATTTCTTAAGCCATCGCTTATGGGGCCCATTAAGCAAGAATGTCGCGAGTTGGTTGCCATTCTATCCGCAACGGCGAGAACAACTCGCCGCCGCACGGCGGATTCAAAATCCCAAATCCGAAATCCCAAATCCTAAATAGTCGACGGAAATGTCACATAAATCCGACCTCATCGCCACCGACATCAACGCCTATCTGGCTCAGCATGAGCGGAAGGAGATGCTTCGCTTTATCACCTGCGGGAGCGTGGATGACGGCAAGAGCACGCTCATTGGCCGCCTTTTATATGAGTCGAAAATGGTCTTTCAGGACCATCTCGCCGCGGCCGAAAAAATCTCCGTGAAACATGGCACGACGGGGGGCGGCATCGACTTTGCCATGTTGGTGGAAGGCCTGCAGGACGAAATCACGCAGGGGATCACGATTGATGTCGCTTACCGCTATTTCTCCACCGAGAAACGCAAATTCATCATCGCCGATACTCCGGGGCACGAGCAGTACACTCGCAATATGGCGACCGGTGCATCGAGTGCAGATTTGGCAATCGTGCTCATCGACGCCCGGCAGGGAGTGCTGACCCAGACTCGCCGGCATAGTTTCATCGTGTCGCTGCTGGGCATCAAGCACGTCATTGTCGCCGTCAACAAGATGGACCTGGTCGGCTTCAGCCAGGAAGTGTTCGAGAAGATCAAGCGGGACTACACCGATTTTTCGGCCCGCCTGGAACTGCCGGATGTGCACTTTTTGCCCATCTCGGCCTTGCTTGGCGATAATCTCGTTACGGCAAGCGAGAACACACCGTGGTACGACGGCTCTCCGCTGATGCACCTGCTGGAGAATGTTTACATCGGCTCGGACCGCAACCTGGAAGACTTTCGCTTTCCCGTGCAGTACGTCTTGCGGCCCAATCTCGATTTCCGCGGCTTTTGCGGCACTATTGCATCGGGCATCGTCCGCAAAGGTGACGAGATCATGGCCTTACCTTCGCGAAAAAAGAGTCGCGTGAAGAGCATTGTGACGTATGAAGGCGAACTAGCCGAAGCATTCGCTCCGCAGGCGATCACGCTCACCCTGGAAGACGAGATCGACATCAGCCGCGGCGACATGATCGTCCGCCCCGGCAACGTGCCACGAGTCGAGCAGAAATTTGATGCGATGATTGTCTGGATGAGCGAAGAGCCAATGGTGCCGGGCAAATCGTACTGGTTCAAGCAGACTTCAAAGGTTGCTCCAGGTGCAATCAGCACGATGCGGTATCAAGTGGACGTGAACACGCTCCACCGCAAGGACGCTCCAACGCTTGGCCTCAATGAAATCGGCCGCTGCAGCGTTACGCTCAGCCAGCCGATTGCCTTTGATGCCTATCGCCGCAACCGCAACACGGGTTCTTTCATCATCATCGATCGGTTGACCAACGCGACGCTCGGCGCAGGAATGATTTTGGATCGTGCCGCCGAAGGCCGCCGCGACCACTGGGATGATGTTGCAGCCGAAGGATTGACCGGAGAGAAAAGCAACGTCTCAGCCGAGGAACGAACCGCCCGCTTCGGCCAGAAGCCAGCGACCATCCTGTTTACCGGACTCACCGGCACTGGAAAAACAACCACCGCATACGCGCTGGAACGAAAACTGTTTGATATGGGACGGGCGGCTGTCGTGCTGGATGGCCAGAATCTGCGACGATCCCTCAACAAGGATCTTGGCTTCACCACCGAAGACCGCAGCGAAAATCTCCGCCGCTCCGCGGAAGTGGCCCGGCTCTTCAACGATGCTGGCGTTCTCTGCCTGGCTGCTTTCGTTTCGCCGGAAGAGGCCATCCGACAGAAAGCGGCTGAGGTTGTCGGCCGCGACCGGTTCCTGGTCGTGCATCTCACGGCACCGCTTGAGGTCTGCCGGAAACGTGATGTGGATGGGCACTATCCTCAGGCCGACCGCGGCGAGTTGACGCTCTTCCCCGGCGTCAGCGCCCCTTACGAAGAACCCTTAAAGCCGGATTTAGTCCTCGCTACCGACAAACTGTCGGTGGAAGAATGCGTGGACCGCATCCTCCAACTGCTCGAAGAGCGCGAAATTCTGGGATAAATAACTCGCAGGTTTGGGAACTCATCCTGCTTGTTTGCTTATTCGCTGGTGACGTACGGGTTGGCCACTTCAACGCTCGCAGGCTGCTCCGTGGAGACTTTGGCCACCGCCGGTGCCTTGGGCTTCACATAGGGATTCTCCACGAGCAAGGGCTGGGGAGCCTGATACTCAGCCGCGGCAACTGCCCGCGAAGAGGACGGGGCATACCAACTGGGATAAGCAAATGGGCTGGGGCCCATGGGTCGCCGGACGATTTCGTGACTGTAGTAAACGGGCGGGTGAAGGGCGAAGTAGGGAGGTACGCGGTTCGATCCCTGATAATAGCCTTGCCCATAGTTCATCTGTCCCCAGCCTCCATATCCGCTATTGCCCCCATAGGGGTACTGCGCCTGGGCTGCGGCGGGAAGAAGCAGGGCGGCGAAGGCCGCAATCAAAATCAACTTGATGGTGCCGGTCATGATGTGTACCTCATACTACTGGCGGACTGGGTCAGAGGTCCGCTCTTCGTTTCACGTTAATTGGGAGCCAGGGAAACTCAAGACGGCAGATGCCTATCTTTCCCGTTTTGTTAGCCGGTCTGGTACGGTTTTGCGGGCGAGGCTACTTTGAGATGCCATGAATTTGCCACGTAAAAGGACTCCCTCGACGTTAGGTCTGTTTGTCACCGGAACCGACACCGGAGTTGGTAAAACCCGCGTTGCCGCGGCAATGGCCCGCATGCTCACGCAACGTGGGGCCAAGGTCGGCGTCTACAAACCGGCTGCCAGCGGATGTGAACGGGTGGGAAAGAAGCTCGTTTCCGAAGACGCGGTCATGCTTTGGGAAGCCGCCGGTCGTCCCGGAGTTCTAAGCCGCGTTTGCCCGCAACTCTTTGCTGCGCCCCTTGCTCCCCACCTGGCGGCGGAGGCGGAGGGAAAACAACTCGACGAGAAACTGCTCCGGACTGGGATCGACTATTGGGTGCAGCGCAGCGATATCGTCATTGTGGAAGGTGCCGGCGGGCTCCTTTCCCCTTTAGGTAATAAAAAGTACGTGGCCGATCTTGCTCGCATTTTGGGAATTCCACTCGTCGTCGTCGTACCAAACCGAATTGGCGCGATAAACCAAACGCTGCAGACCCTGCTCGCTGCCCAAGCGCATGACTTGGAAGTCGCTGGAGTCATCCTCAGCGATTTGCTGCCGCAGGCTGCTTCCGACCCTAGCGTTCATAGCAATTCGAACGAATTGGTTCAACGCGCATCTGCCCCGCTTCTCGCCCGACTGCCGCACAATGCGGTGGAATTGGATACGATAGTAGACTGGCCGGCGCTCGCTCGGCCAATCAAACGCCGACGATAGCCTCGGCGACCGAAACTCAAGATCCCACTTGCCTTGGTTCTTTCATGCAAGACTACGAAAAGCTTGGTGCGTTCTATCTTGGTCGAGAATATGAACTTTCCACCGGCAAGCCGAAGGAAGAATTGGTCCTCTATGATTCCAAGGACCTCACCACGCACGCCCTTTGCGTCGGCATGACCGGCAGTGGCAAAACGGGGCTCTGTCTGGCTCTGCTCGAAGAAGCCGCGATTGACGGCATTCCGGCGATCATTATTGATCCAAAAGGCGATCTCGGAAATCTGCTCCTCACGTTTCCGCAGCTTCGGCCCGATGACTTCGCCCCTTATATTGATCCGGCGGAGGCAACACGAGTTGGCAAGTCGTCCGAAGAGTATGCGAAAGAGGTCGCCGCACAGTGGAAACAGGGACTCGCCGCCTGGGGCCAATCGCCGGAGCGAATCGCCCGTCTGAAAAAGGCGGCCGACGTCGCTATCTACACTCCCGGCAGCAGCGCCGGATTGCCGCTCACCGTGCTCCGCTCATTCTCCGCGCCGCCGCAGTCCACACGAGACAATTCCGAGGCCTTCCGCGAAACCATCTCCGCCGCAGCCGCCAGTTTGCTTGGTCTCCTTGGCATCGAAGCCGACCCCCTCAAGAGCCGTGAGCAGATTCTGCTCTCCAGCATTCTGGAAAAGACCTGGGGGGAAGGCAAAGACCTCGATATTGCCGGTCTCATCCGCGCCATCCAAACCCCGGGCTTCGACAGAGTCGGCGTGATGGACCTGGAAAGTTTCTTTCCCGCCAAGGAGCGGTTTGAACTCTCCATGCAACTTAACAATCTGCTCGCTTCCCCTGGATTCTCTGCCTGGCTGGAAGGGGAATCGCTCGACATTCAGCGCCTCCTTTACACCCCCGAAGGAAAGCCCCGGCTGTCGATCCTCTCCATCGCGCATCTGTCCGAAGCGGAACGGATGTTCTTTGTCACCATCCTGCTCAGCGAGACCATCGCCTGGATGCGCAATCAATCGGGCACTTCCAGCCTGCGGGCCCTCCTCTACATGGATGAAGTTTTCGGCTACTTTCCGCCGAGCAAAAACCCGCCCAGCAAAACGCCAATGCTCACATTGCTCAAGCAAGCCCGGGCCTTCGGCCTTGGAGTGGTGCTGGCAACGCAGAACCCCGTGGACCTGGACTATAAGGGACTCGCCAACTGCGGCACCTGGTTCCTGGGCCGACTGCAAACGGAGCGGGACAAGATGCGGGTGCTCGATGGACTGGAAGGGGCGAGCACTCAGGCGGGAGCCACGTTCGATCGGGCCAAAATGGAGCAAATCCTATCCGGACTCGGGAAACGGGTATTCCTGATGAATAACGTCCACGAGGACCAGCCGATTGTCTTCCAAAGCCGGTGGGCTCTGTCGTATCTTCGCGGCCCCCTCACCCGGGAACAGATTTCCTCGCTAATGAAAGACCGCAAGGATGCAGCAGCAAAAGAGGCATTGGGTGGCGCGCCGCCGGCTGCGCGTGGGCGTGATTCTGGACCATCCTCTCAGGACCGCCCCGTTCTTCCCCCGGATATCACGGAACGCTTCCTTCCGCTCCGCGCCGCCATTCCCACCGGCGGGAAACTCGTCTATCGCCCCGCCCTTTTGGGCCTCGCCAAAGTGCACTTCGCCCAAGCGGCGAGTGGCGTGGATGTTTGGAAGTCGCTTCCGCTCGTCGCGCCGATTGATGCCGATGTCCCAGCCGATGTTTGGACCTCCGCGGAAGCTACCGAAGACGATGCGCCTGAACTTGAGTCCGCACCCATTGCATCCGCACAGTTTTCCGCGCTCCCCGCGGATCTCTCCCGCCCCAAGAAGTATGGGGAACTGGCGACCTCGCTGAAGGACCACCTTTACCGGAGCCAGAAGTGCCAACTTTGGAAATGCGCCACGCTCAAACAGTTTTCTCAAGTGGGGGAAAGCGAAGCGGATTTTCGCATTCGACTTTCGCAAGCCGGACGCGAAACGCGGGATGCGCAGCTCGAGAAGCTGAGGCAAAAGTATGCCCCCAAAATCACATCCATCACGGAGCAGATCCGCAAGGCGGAAATCCGCGTGGAGAAGGAAAAGTCGCAGTCCACGCAGCAGATGCTGGGAACCGCGCTCTCTTTTGGCTCCACGATTCTGAACGCTTTTATGGGCCGCAAACTCACCAGCGTCTCCAACATCAACCGGGCCTCGAGCGCGATGAAGAACGCCGGTCGGGCCTTTCGCGAACAGCAGGACGTTGCCCAAGCCGGCGAAACCGTGGAAGCCTACAAGGAACGCCTCGCCAACCTCGATGACGAATTCCAAGCTGAAGCGGAAAAAATCCAGACCGGCTTTGACGCCGATCAGTTGCAACTCGAAGAAATCGCCATCCAGCCCAAGAAAGCCGACATCTCCATCGCCCAGGTGCTGCTGCTTTGGGAGCCCTGGGTGATGGCTGCCGACGGCTCGATGCAAAAGGGTGTTTAGTTACTATCCCACCCCCGCCAGTTTTGCCGCCCGGTGAACCTTGCTGATGGCGAGCATATAGGCGGCCGTGCGGAGGCTGATGCGGTGCAGGTGGGATTCATCCCACACGCGCTGGAAGCCGCGGGACATGACCGATTCCAGTTCCTGCCGCACTCGGTTGAGGGGCCATTTGTAGTACTGCAGGTTCTGCACCCACTCGAAGTAGCTGACGGTCACGCCGCCGGCATTGGCCAGGATATCGGGGAGGATTTTTGTTCCCCGTTCTTCCAAGATGTCGTCGGCATCCGGGTCTATAGGGCCGTTCGCTGCCTCGATGATTACGGGGGCCTTGATTCTGGCCGCATTGCTCTTGGTAATAACGCCACTGAGAGCGGCGGGGATCAAGAGGCCCACGTCCAGTTCCAAGAGTTGCTCGTTACTGATCCGCTCGGCATCCTGAAAGCCAGCCAGTAACCCTTGATTATCGAGCGCATGCCGCAGCAACTTAGGAATGTCGAGCCCTTCTTTCCGGTAATAACCTCCGCTCTGGTCTCCGACGGCGACAATCTTATATTCGCTCTCATGCAAGTACTTGGCGGCATGGGAGCCGACGTTGCCGAACCCCTGCAGGGCGACCGTCGTATCCTTGGGCTTCTTGTTGAGATTCCCCAATAACTTGTAAGCCAAAATTCCAACGCCGCGTCCGGTCGCTTCCTCGCGCCCTTCCGCACCGTAATGTTCCACCGGTTTGCCGGTCACGCAGGCGGGACTGAAGCCGTGATATTTCTCATACTGGTTCCGAAACCAGGCCATTTCGCGGGCACCCGTTCCCACGTCGGGGGCGGGAATGTCTTTGTCGGGGCCAATGACATCATGAATCTGGTCCACGAATTTTCGCGTGATATGTTCTAATTCTTTCACGCTGTGTTTTCGAGGATCGATGGCAATTCCCCCCTTGGCCCCTCCATAAGGCAGGTCGACAACCGCGGTTTTCCAGGTCATCAGCGTCGCCAAAGCCCGCACCTCGTCCAGGTCCACTTCGGGATGATACCGCAGTCCCCCCTTCATCGGCCCCCGCGAAGCATCATGCTGCACCCGGAAGCCGATGAAGGTCTCGACCCTGCCGTTGTCCATTTCCACCGGAATCTGCACCTGCACTTCCCGCTTGGGAGTCAACAACAACTTCCGCATGCTTTCATCGAGTTCCAGCCGGTCGGCGGCACGTTCAAAATAGAGCCGGGTTGCTTCGTAAGGTTTCATGCAGGCTCCTCGGGGACCTTCTTAAAGAGGACGAAATGGGCTTCTGTGGAAATTCTACCACTTGAATGAGACTTGGGCGGCAGGTGACTAGCCGGGTGATTTGGTTACCTTGGGCGTTCTCAAAAACCTGACGGGTCACTAACCACGTTTTTATAAAACTGAAACAGCCGGTACTGCTCCATTCCTTCCTTGACGCACCACACAACCAAAACCCCCACGAGCAGGAAAGGCACTGCAAGGAGCAGGTCCAGTAGCAGGTTCCGTAGGTTGTAATTCATAGGTTCACTGGGAAAATGACGGGAATCGCAAGAGCTCACAGCACGATGCGAGCACCCGGCAGGGCCTTTTGCAAATCGCGGACACCCTGATCGCTGACGCGCGTTCTATCGAGGTTCAGCCATTTGAGCTTCGTAAATCCCGCGAGTCGAATCAGGCCGGCGTCAGTCACCCGTGTCTCGTCGAGCACCAGAACTTCGAGATCGGTGAGGTTGGTCAGGCGGTCGAGCCCGGCGTCGGTGACTTGCGTCTTATCGAGCCAAAGCCAGGCAAGTCTTTTCAGGCTCGTCAGATGGACGAGCCCGGAATCGGTGACCCGCGTTCCTCCCAAGCTGAGGTGCTGGAGTTCGGTAAGTCCAGAGAGATTGGCCAGCCCAGCGTCGGTCACACCTGTCCCTCGCAGGGAAAGCCGCTGGAGTTTCGACAGGCGAGTGAGGTGCATCATTCCCTGGTCGGTAAGTTGAGGTGTCCCTTCAAAAGCAAGCGACTGGAGTTCGGCGAGACCCGCAACCTTTGCTAAATCGGCGTCGGTCACCTTGGCCCCCAGGAAACGTACTCTTACGACCTCGCCCGGAGATTTGTCCCCCAACACCGGCCGCAGCCAGATGGGACGAAAAGGCTTGGCTTCGTCAAAGGTGACTTCTCCCCCAAGTTTCTGAATCACGGCAATAGTTGCCGCTCGCTTTGCGACCTCGTTTCGCTCGTGCAGCAACCAACCAAGCCCCACGCAAATCAGAGTTGTGAGCGCCAACATCCCTCTCAGGCTGAACTGATACCAGCGGCGTTTGGGGGTGGCTGCCATGCGAACATTCTATCCTTCCTGGGCAGGTAGCGAGTTGAAACGGCGGAGTTCCGGAGGGCGGCAAAAGTTTCTTCCGCAACTCACCGCATTTTCACGGGCTGTACGGTTATTTCCGGTTATCCTCCCTTTCCCTCGCTATTTGCAACCAGGTTAAACGGTTCGCTTTGCATGCTCCCCCTTCCCGCGATACACTGAAGACTGAGGGAAAATGGGGTGAGTGACCGCGCGCGAAATGGCGATGGCGGCGAGGGTGAGGCTACACAATAAGGAACGGATGGAGCATGTCACTACCTACGGCCAATTTCTGGCGATTGCTCGAGGAGAGCCGGCTGCAGTCGGCGGAGCAGTGCAAGCAGCTCGCGGCTGACTTTGCCCAGGTGAAGGGGGCGGGGGACGGTGCAAATTCCAAGACGCTGGCGGAATGGCTGGTCGCCCGCAATATCCTCAGCCGCTATCAGACGACGATTCTGCTCGGCGGGCGAAGCGGGCCGTTCATGTACGGCGACTACAGCGTTTATGACCGGATTGAAAAAGGCCGGCTGGTGGGGTCGTTCCGCGCCATTCATCGGCCCACCGGGCACCCCGTGCTGCTGACGTTTCTGACCGGGCCAATCATCCAAGACCCGCGCCTGTGGGCGGCTGCGGCGAATGATGCTTTGGCGGCTGCGCAGATTATCTCCCCGCATGTGCAACGGTTTTTTGAGCCGGTAGATCTTGTCTCTTTCAAGTTTTTGGTAAGCGAAGACTTGCGCGGCAGCGCGACGGATGAACGGCTGGCGAGTGGCCGATTCTCCGTTCCGGAAGCTTGCCGATTGATTCGGATGGCCGCGGTGGGCCTCGCGCAAATGCATCAGTCCGGGCGTGTGCATGGCGATTTGCGTCCGGCGAACTTGTGGGTGGAAAATGCTTCGCAGCAAAATCCCGGCAACCTCAAGCTCCTCTTCGAACCCCATTTGCCGCCGCAGCCGGTGAACTTCGCCGCCGTGGAGAACCAGGCCAAGTTGGGTCAACAGGCCGATTATCTAGCCCCCGAACTGATGCAGCCTGGCAAAGTGCCCGATACGCTCGCCGATGTCTATTCGCTCGGCTGCGCGCTTTACTGCCTCCTCTCCGGCAGCCCGCCATTTGCCGGCGGCAATGTGCAGCAAAAGATGGTGCGCCACGCCAGCGAAGCCATTCGCCCCCTGGAACAATTCGGGGTGCCACAGCAGCTTTCGCAGCTTGTCGCTTACATGATGGCAAAGAATCCGACGGTCCGTTTTCAGTCCGCCAGCCTGGTGGCCGAGCAGTTGACGCCATTTGTTGATCCGCAAGTGCTCTACGTTCAACCCACCGCAGTCCCCGCAACGCAGGGAGCCTACGAGAACTACATTTCCCAGAAGCAAGGTCAACTCGCCTCCAAAGCGGCTGAGAAAGTGGCGACTCCCGCCCCCTCAGCGCCGATACTTCCGGGATTGAATCTCAAGCTAGATGGCGTCAAGAGCGAGAACAGCTCGGCTCCCGCCGGCCCTATGATTCGTACCGGGGAAAGCAGCGGCAAGCGAGACCCCATCACCGCTGCCGCCTATGACGAGGCCAAGCAAAAAAAGCAGATGCAGTATTTGATTGGCGGCCTGGCCGCGGCAGGGATCCTGGCCATCAGCGCCGTTATTGGTCTCAACATGATGGGCAAGGGAAAGCCCGTTGCCCAGAAGCCGAAGGAGGAAGTGGTTGAGGAAAACACAGATCCCGGGGACAACAGCTCCACCAACATTACGCAAACCAGTTCCGGCACGGGGACGAAGTCGCCGCTCACCAAGCCGGGAAACACCACTCCTGAAAAGTCTCCGCCCGCCAAAGGGACCGGCGGCTCGACCGGCACTCCATCGCCTCCCGCCGGTGAAGTCGGCATCGTTCAGGAAATTGTTCCCGATGACGGTAACACTCTGTGGGCCAGTCCCACGACGGGCAAGCCAGTCAGCTTCCGCTGCGTTCCCCCCGTGGGGCAAATCTTCTTGATGTCCCGCCCGGCGGATATTCTGGCAAGTCCCGAAGGAGCCAAGGTTCTGGAAGCCCTCGGTCCCAACTTTCCCGCGGCGCGTGATGCACTGGAAAAAGCCGCCGGCGTGAAGTTTGAAGAGATGGAGCAACTGATCGTTGGCTTTCATAACAATGACAGCAAGTTTCCCCGCACCAGTTGCGTCATCAAAACGACCGAGTCACTCACGAAAGAAGACTTGCTGGCAAAATGGGGAAATCCCACGGAGCAGAAGGAAGGGAACGGCTCCTACTATGTTGGCAACGGCTGGGCCTATTTCATCGACCCGAAGAAGGAAGAAAAACGATTCGTGGTTGGTGATCCCGTGGATATTAAAGAAGTCGCCAAGTCCGCCGGAGAAGCCCCGGCCCTCTTCCGAGACATTGAACGACTGCGCCGCTCGACCGACGAGAATCGGCATTTTTCGATCCTGTTTAACCCTCCTTTCTTTTTCAACGACGACGGCGCCCCGCTCTTTGCCGCCGAACGGGCCAAAGTCAAAGAGCCGCTCCGCTGGTTCCTGGGAGACGGTCTGCATGGAGGGCTCGCCAGCCTGCATTTCGGCGATAGCTTCTACATGGAAATTCGCCTGCTCGGCACGCTCGATAAGCCGAAATTCGATCTGGCCAAGGACATTCGCGATCGGCTCAAGCAAATTCCACTCAAAATGGAAGACTACAACGCGATCCTCACGCCCCCTCTCTATTGGAAAAAGCTGTCCAATCGATATCCCCGGATGATAGCCACCTTGCACGATAATATGCGGGTCGGTGTCGAGAACGACGAGGCGGTGGTGAACAGCTACGTGGAAGGCTCAGCTGCTCACAACCTGGTTCTGGGCGGCGAGTTGCTCATCGATTCCGCTCCGGGGACCGCGGTGGCTGTGGCGGTTGGGCCGAAAGAAGCCACGCCGGAAGTAAAGACGATAGAGCAGTCGTTGACGCTTAAGACTTCATATTCGTTTGACTCTCAGTCTCTCGAATTTGCGATGAGAGACCTGGGTGAGGACGTGCGAACAAATCTCCTTAAGGGCGCGCCGGTGGATTTTCAAATCAAGATTATCGGCGACGACCTCAAGCTAGATGGTATCACGCGCAACCAGTCCATTCGTGATTTCAAGCAGGAAGAAAAGACTGTCGCGGAAATCTTAACAGCTCTGGTGCGAAAGGCTAACCCAGTTACCACGGTGAAGGACCCTTCCGAAGCTGATCAGAAACTCCTGTGGGTAGTCGGCCCCGATCCGGACGATGCGAAGAAAAGCATCATCCTGATTACGACCCGCCAGATGGCCGAAAAAAAGAAATACACCCTGCCCGATGTCTTCAAGCTGAAACTCAACTAAAGCAAATTCGTGGACCCCTTTTCCATCACTTGCACGACTTGCAAATCGCGCCTGAAGGTGAAGAGCCAGGCTGCGATCGGGCATTTGGTAAAGTGCCCCAAGTGCGGCGGGATGGTCATGGTCAAGCTGCCGGAAGCGCCTAAGCCGGGGGACTCCGCCAATTTGAACGCGGAGACCGCGCCGGCCATTCAAAAACCAATCCGCCCCGCAGATGCGCAGGACACCATCGGCGAGAACCAGGACTTTGAAGATGTCGAGGCTCTGCTGGCCGCCGGCGCGCCGAAAGGAACGCCTCCAGCCGCCAGGAGTGCCGCTCCGGCGAAAGCGACCGCTCCGGCCAGGTCCGCCGCCGGCCAGATAAAATCTCCAGCACGCGACAAACCGTCGCGTTTCGCGGAAGGGGAGCCCGCGGTGGGCGCTGGTCCTGCTGGCAACGGATCGGGCACAATCGGCATCAACGGCAAGGCAGTTCCTGCGAATACTGCGGCAGCGAAGGATTCTTCCCAACAAGACGCCGCTCCCCCCGTACCCGGTTCTGAAGCACTGCCGCTCCCCAGCGGCGACTGGTCCAGTGAGCGGCCCTGGAAGTCCTGGCTGTTTCTGGCGGTGTCGATACTCCTGGGAATGGGGCTTGCCTTTGGAGTGGTTGCTTTCTCGCTCTCTTTCTTTCGAGACGACACTCCGGTCGCGGTGAACCCCGACCCGAATTCCGACGAAACAAGACCCGCCGAAACCGTTCCATTGGCCGGAACGCCTGCCACGGAAACTGACAAGGCCAAGCCCTTAGGTCCCGAAAAAAAACCTGTCGAAAAGGCAACTCCCCCGGTCGAAAAAGAGGGACCGGCCAAGCCCAAAACGGAGAAGAGTAAAACGGAAGGTGGGAAATCCAATTTGCCTGCCGAGGAGGAAGAGGATCCGCTCGGCATCAAGAACAAGCCCGAGGAAGAACCCAAGCCCGCAACAACGCCAGGGGCTAAGGACCAATTCTCCAAATTCGAAAAACTTCTAGGCAACCCACGGGACCCCACCGCACCGTCTCCCGCACCGGCAGCCACGGTGCCAAATCCCGCTAAGCCGGAAGCCGCTCCTGCGGAGGTGCCGACCAAGCCGACACTGCCGCGTCCCGCCCCCCGTGTCATCAGCATTCCTACCCGGATGAATGATCCGTTACCGGGGCTCAAAATTGCCGCGGACGAAGTTTCGCTGGCCGATTTCCTGCAAGCCATGCAAGACTTTTCCACCATCCCCATCACGCTGGAGCCGGACAACCTATCAGTCTTCAAACTGTCTGCCGATTCACCCGTCAAATCCTTTGAGGGTGAGAATCTGAAGTTCGGCTCCGCGTTGGCTTCGGTGCTGGCGCCTATGGGTTTGGAAGTGGCCGTCGAAGAAGATCAGATCATTGTCCGGAAGCCGGACCTCATTCGCGATCCCAAGTCCCGCGAATTCAAGTTGATGACGGTCAACTACGCCGTGGGGGATCTCACGCATGGCGAAGAAAAGCAAGCCACCGAGTTGGCCGAGCAGGCAATGGCCCTCATTGAGCCTGGAAGTTGGGGAGACGACGAAGAGAAAGAAGAGCCCAAAGCCGAAGGCTCTAAAGGCGACGATCCCAAAACCGAGGAGCCCAAAGCCGAGGAAACGAAAGAGAACTGCACGCTGGTGCCGGGCAAGGACCAGTTTTCCGTGCGTCATCGTTTGTCGGCGCAGGTACAATTTTTGACGCTGATCCAAAAGCTGCGGATTGCACGCGGCTTGCCCTTGCAAGGAAAGGGAGCGGATGCCGAAACATTCTTCCTGGCCACCCGCACGGAGACAGCAGCGACTCGGCTGGCCGCGCCTGTTTCCCTGACCTTCAATCGCCCGACGCCGCTCGTCAAGATTTGCCAGAATCTGGCCAAGCTTGGCAAAGTGAGAATACTCATCGATTGGCGGAGCATCGCCCCCACGGGCTGGAATCCCGATGCCGAGGTGACGCTGGTGGTGGATAAAAGGCCCCTCTCCGAGGCGCTCACCGCCCTGCTGGAGCCGATGGATCTGGCTTACCGCGTGGTGGATGGCCGCACCATTCAGATTGTCTCGCCGCAATACCTGGCAGAGCACCTGGAACTGGAACTCCATCCCGCCAAGGAACTCGTCACCAGCCAGGAAGAGATCGAACCTCTCATGGCCCGGGTCCGCGCCTCCCTGACCGAAGGAGCCGCCGATCCCCCCAGCCAACTCTGGCTCGACCCCGAGAGCAAATGCCTCATCGCCATGCTCCCGCAGCCCAAGCAGCAACTGCTGACGAGACTGTTGGCGGAGTGGAAAAAGAAAGAGACGAATTAAGCGGCGGCAGTTCCAACTCGCAAAGTGCCCAGATGAAATACAGTCTGCGGAGCCTAATGATGGGAGCTAACCGCGACAAGTTCTTTGCCTGCGTCGCATGCGCCGCCCTCCTCGGAGGTTATGCGATGACCAAAGCAATTGCATCTCCCACTGGCATTACTCACTGGTACCGCGCTGGGTGGTGTTGCGTAGTTATCGCCGGCGTGATTCTGGGAATGTGGCTATCTCGAACACCTCACGCTCCATGAAATTCTCCATCTGCGACTTGTTCCTGGTCACGGTGATCGTGGCCTTGGTGCTGGGCTGGTGGCTGGACCATCGAACCCAGAATCGAGACGCCATGCGACAAGATGAAAGTTGGCAACTTATCGTTGAACGCCAGATTTACAAGCAATCGGTGTTACGAGCTAGGCTCAACGAGTATGAATCGCCAACGCTGCCCAACTCTCAGGCACCTGCTGCGAACCCGCTTAAGAAATAGGCATTTTTTCCAAACGGCACCACCACCAAATTGCTCCCGAACTTGACTTAGGTCCTCACCCTATGTCACACTAAGGGACGTTCTTTCTCAGGGGCAAATCTGAGAAGAGGTGCTTTGTGAATATGGAATCTTGGATAGGTCCGCGCCGGCTGTGGCGCGGAGCGCTCGCTTCGTTCATTCTCGGTCTTGCCATTCTGCCGGCAACGGGTCTTTTTCGCAGCGCAATGGCGCAGGAGAAAGCCTCCTCACCCATTGCCGCTCATCTGGCGGCTGGTGAATTCGGTCCGGCTCGCGCGGCGGCGGATGCTCTGCCGGCCGCGGACCGCGATCAGGCCCTGTCCGCCATTGCCGCGGCACAGGCCCAGGCGGGAGCGCGGGATGCCTCGCTTCTCACCTTGCAAGACATTCGCAGCGACCTGGCTCGCAGCGGGTCGCTCAGTCAACTTCGCTCGACCGGTCCAGCCAATGGCAATGCCGCAGCAGCCGGTGGTCTGCCGGGGGGGATGCGTCCTCGCGGCGGCGGCGTGGTGGCGGACTTTGATTCGCTCATTGAACTGATCACGACCACGATTGATCCCGATTCCTGGGACGACGTTGGCGGTCCTGGCTCGGTCGCGGAGTTCGCCACGGGCGTTTATGTCGACGCTGCCGGCGTCCTCAAAAAATACAATGGCGATATTGATCGCTCCCTGTCCGAAGTTCGCAAATCGGCGGCAGTGGTGGGAACCTCGCGCAATCCGCGGCGGACTTCCATTCTTCGCAAAATCAGTCTCACGCGCCTGGAGCGGGAAGTGCAACTCTTGCACGCTCAAGGGAAACAGCCCGATGGCGTGATGCAAAATCTGGCCGGCCTGCAGCGGATTCAGTTCGTGCTCGTCTATCCCGAAACGGGAGACATCGTGCTGGCCGGTCCCGCCGGGGATTGGCGTCCCGATGACGACGGCCGGATGGTGGATGAAAAGGGGCGGCCCGTCGTGCAACTCGACGACCTGGTGGTCACGCTTCGCAACGCCTATAGCGAAACGGGCCGCTTCGGCTGTGCGATTGTGCCGACGAAAGAAGGGCTGGCCGCCATTCAGGCCAAGCAAGCGGAGTGGGCGGCAAAATCCCTCACGCCGAGCAACCGCGGCAAATTCTTGGAAGACCTCCGATCCTCTCTCGGCAAACAAGACATCACCACTCACGGCATCGACCCGCGGACCCACGCCGCTCGCGTCAT
>CAYUJE010000005.1:43647-45127 GCA_964444865.1 uncultured Pirellulaceae bacterium
GAGCGCGGCGAGCGGGTCCATACCGGCAAGTCGAGCGACCTCAACAGCCAGTTTGCTCGCAGCTTCACGAAAAATTTCGAATCGCTGGCGTCCAAATATCCCATCTATGCCGACATGCGGAATGTGTTTGATCTGGCCCTGGTCACCGCCCTCATTAAAGGCGAAGACCTTCCCGGCCAGGTAAGCTGGCACATGACCCACTTTGGTCCGGACGGCCAATACGAGCCGGCTATCGGCATCGCTCCGGCCAAGGTCGATTCGGTCATCAATTACCGTATCATCAACGACAACGTCGTCACCGTCGGTGTCAGTGGCGGTGTGGTGGTCGATGCCCGTGGCCTAGCCAAGAAGGAATCCATCAAGCCGGATGCATACGGCGCTCTCAAGGGCCAACGGATGGATGCCGCCCCCAAGGAATTGCCCCGTGGCGCCTGGTGGTGGGATTGAAATCGAGGTCAGTTTTGGGGTGGCACGCCCACGGCTTTGCGTGGGCGTGCCACCCATTTCTCCCATCGGCAAATCTCTTATGCTGTAAGGCATGAAGGAGCTTCCCCAAACAGCCGGACTTGCTTCCAAGCTTTGCGCGGAGCGGCTGAAAGCGCTGGCGGACGAAGACCGGCTGCGGATTGTGCAGGCACTGCGCGGCGGGCAGATGCACGTCAGTCAGTTAGCCGAAGAACTCGGCGAAGACCTTGCCAACGTCTCCCACCATTTGCAGATTTTGCGGAGGTGCGGCATTTTGCAGACCAAGCGGCAGGGGAAATTCATTCTTTATTCGCTTCATCCCGACGTCTTTCCGGCAGCCCCGGAACAGAGCGAGCATCTCGACCTCGGCTGCTGCCGGCTGGAACTTCCCAAGGCTTAGCCGCCGCGTCCTCGCGGCGATTCACCCCGCGTGGACGCGGGGGCTAAGCGTTCACGCCTCACCGCGTTACAATCTCGTCTTTGCCAACACCAAGAAACCAGGAGCCGCCGCATGACCCCCGAACAGAAAGTCAAAGACCTCGGCATCGAGTTCCCGCCGCAAACCAAGGGCTACCTCAATCTCTGTTGCCGGGCGGGCAATCTGTATTTTCTTTCCGGCCACGTCAGCGATATGAAAGGAATTTTGGGGACGAATCTTTCCGTGGAAGAAGGAAAGAAAGCGGCCCGCGAATGCGCGGTCAAGCTCCTGCGGAGCGTCCGTGAGGCCAACGGCACGCTGGACGGTTTGCGGATCATTAAGCTGCTCGGCTGCGTTTATTCGGCACCGACGTTTACCGACCAGCATCTGGTGATTAACGGTGCTTCCGATCTCTTCCACGAAATCTTCGGCAAAGAAGGGGACGGCTTCCACGCCCGTAGCGCCCTCGGCTTCGCCGCATTGCCGACTGGAGCCGCCGTGGAGGTGGAGGCGATTATTGAGATTAAGCATGGGTGAGGTGCGTACTGAGTACTGAGTACTGAGTACTGAGTACTGAGTACTGAGTACTGAGTACTG